>JAGWYI010000153.1 GCA_018969455.1 Bacteroidota bacterium
TACCATCAAAAATTGTGTAGGCATCAACACGCCCCACATTGAAAACGCACCCATGTATTTCAATGGAGGATTGATGTTTATTTCTTCTCAAGACGAAAATGGCCCGCGAGACCGAGACGATGAGCCCTTTACGGAATACTACCTTGCTGTGTTCGACCCCAACGGCGACCCGACAACGCCCTCCAAGTTCTTCTTCGACAGCAGCAAAAAGTCGGCTTTGTACGATGGTCCGCTGTGCTTTAGCCGGGATGAACGAACCGCCTATTTTACCCGTACCAACAACAAAGACGGCATTCGAAAGGCTGGAAGAAATGGTGTTGCTAGAAACAAAATTTATGAAACCAAAAAGGATACCCTCGATCCGGATTGGTTTGCAGCTACCGAATTGCCTTTTAACAACGACAATTACGATTGCGTTCATCCAAGCCTCTCTCCCGATGGAACCAAACTCTTTTTTGCATCCGACAAACTGGAAGATTCAAAAGGAGGTTTTGATATTTATTATGTAGAACGTAAAGACAAAGGAAACGGCGTTTTTACCTGGGGTAAACCCATCAATCTGGAGGCGGTCAATACAGAACGCAATGAAATTTATCCCTTTATAAGCCATCAGGGCACCCTGTTCTTTTCCTCCAACGGTAGGGAAAACTCTAAGGGCGGATATGATTTGTACTATGTTCGGAACCCATTTACCGACGCCGACGAAATCATTAACATGAACGAACCATTCAATTCTCCAGGCGACGACAAGGCCTTGATTATTGATGTAGATGGAAAATCGGGCTTTTTTGCAAGTAACGGAATCAAAGGATTTGGGAAAGAAGATATTTTCCGTTTCAATGCCCCCAGAGGTTTGGAAGGCATTGGAAAACCTGAAACAAACCGCGCGTTTTTTACAGTAAAGGACTCAAAAACCGGCGAACCGTTGCAAAATGCTGCAATTCGGGTGTTGACACCTACTGCTGACGGATTTCTGGGCAGCGACGGTCCTGATGATTTTTATAAATTTGAAATTTTACCTACATCCGATAAAAAGAACGTGCTGAATTTCCAATTGGTACGAAAAGATGCCACCGACCTGGGCAAGCCTAGTTTTTTCGCTAACGCCAGCGGGGCAGCCCAAACCGAGTTTGATCGATATCGGAGCTATTTGGTGTTGGTAACCATGGATGGATACCGTACCATGGAGCGGCTGATTTCCATCGAGGATGAGAAAGATCTGAAACTGGATTTCAACATGCGCGAGGCGCCATTGTGCTATCGCGCCGGTGGTATTGTACTTTCCGCCGAGTTCGGTACCCGCATTTTCAATGCTGTAGTAAAATTGGTGCATCGTGTAAGCGGGGAAGAGGTAACAGTACGTACAACTTCCAACGGCGAATTTGATGTTTGCTTGCCAATCGATGGCGACTATGTGGGTTATGTAGATCGTGAAGGTTTTAACTCGGCCAGTTTCAGAATTACCGCCACGCGTGGTAAAAAACCCACTCAGGAAATATTGCTCAAGCCACTCAAAGAAGGAACAACAATTGAAGAAGAGATGCCTTTGGCCAATGGTTTACAAGACGGCTCGGTAATTGTGATGGAGAGAATATTTTATGAATACAATAAAGCCACCTTAAACCAGTACGCTGTCCGAAACCTGGATGCCTTATATGATCTTCTGGTGCGCTACCCCGAAATGCAAATCGATATCAATGTACATACAGATACCCGAGGTGATACCCGGTTGAATCAGGAGTTGACAGATGCTCGGGCGAAAAATGCAAAAACTTATCTGACTTATCGGGGCATTGATCCCGAACGCATTCGTGCATATGGTAAAGGCGAATCAGAGCCGCGAAATCGTTGTGTAGAGGGTGTAGAATGCAGTGATGAAGAACATCAACAAAATAATCGACTGGAAATAGTGGTACGCTATCTGGGGAGTCCGGCAAAACCATAGTTTATTGTACCTTTGAGGTTTTATAGAGCATGGCTCTTTGTAGTTGAAGCTTTGAAAATGAAAAAATTGGGCCTTATTTTGTGCCTTTGTGTGCACTTTTTATCGTGTTTGTCAGGATACGCTGGCACACCTGAACCATTTAAGGGAGGAACAGACGGCCCGCATGTATTTTATCGGAACGGGCATGTTTTTGTCAAATCTGTTGAAAAACGCGATACCAGCCTGGTATTGCGATCCATTACGTATTCCGAGCGAAAACATGCCTTACTCAGTTGTTCCATACCTGAAACAAATGACCGTTTTAGTTTTTTGTTGAAAGACAGTTTGCTTATTGAACCGGATCAATATGAATTGCCTGAAAAAATGATCGTTTTATCCGATATTGAAGGCAATTTTTTGGCTTTTAAAACCATGTTGCTTGGCGCCCGAGTTATCAACAAGGACTTTAAATGGATATTTGGAAAAGGTCACCTGGTGTTGTTGGGCGATTATTTTGACCGGGGTTTGAATGTAACGGAGTGTTTGTGGTTGGTGTACAAACTTGAGCAGGAAGCAAAATTGGCAGGCGGAAAGGTTCATTTTATTTTAGGGAATCACGAAATCCTCAACCTGCAAGGAAATACCGAGTACGTGCGGCAAAAATATTTGGCGAATGCCAAAATCATGGGCGAAAGTTATCCGCTTTGGTTTGATGAAGACTCCGAATTGGGGCGATGGCTGCGCACGAAAAACGCACTTGAAAAAATTGGCGGTTTTTTATTTTGTCATGGCGGCATCAGCCCGGAATTGGCCCGCACCAAAATGACCATCTCTTCCATCAATCGCATTTCCCGAAACCATCTGGGAGAAGCACAGGAAATTATTCCGCCAGGCAATGCACGCGCTGTTTTTGATCAGCAAACGGGCATTTTCTGGTGCCGGACCATTGCCAAAAGTAAAATCAGCATGGAAGATTTGGACATGATTTTGGCGTTTTATGGTGGACAGCGGATGGTTATTGGGCATACCCTGGTGCCTGATTTGACCCTCAATTATGGTGGTCGCGTCATTTGCATCGACTTGTATCACGAAGAAAACCTCCGCCGAGGATTTATGAAAACCCTTTTGATCGAAGATGGGATCTGCTACGGTATTGACGATAAAGGGGAAAAATCTTCCGTTTTTACCGTTGCATTTCCACACAAAGACGAATCGAACAAAGAATAGCTTGGCCTCTCGAAATCGTTTTAGTGCTATTCCTTCAAATACAGGGGATTTTTTGCATTAAATCCTTTTCTTGCCCATTTATACTTTACACCGCCAGATTTTGTGCATAACGATCTTTATAAATCATCGTCATCCATCCCGATTTATCCACAAAATGCGGCGAAACCTGGTATAAATGCGTTTTTTTTCGTTTAGAGTGTTTGTAACATATCGAGCAAACGCAGTTGATTGCGTGTCCGCTGCAAATTGTGCATGGGCTGGGTGGTTTTAAAATAAACATCACCTTCCAGAAAATCAGTTAAAAAACGCATTGCCTGTTCTCCGGTCATCCATAATCCACCCAAAAACAAATGCTCCTCCTCGGCCGAATTCAAAAAGCCGGATGTCGCTTCACAATATCCTTCGAGCAAAGCATTCAGCACGTCCTTCCTCAATGTAATTTCTGATGCAGGGGCATCTTCCGGCATATTGGGAACAAAAGTACGCACCATGTCGCCAAAATCGGATAATACGGTTCCGGGCATAATGGTATCCCAGTCAATAACTGCCAATGCTTTATGGGTAATTCGATCAAAAAGGATATTTCCGGCTTTGGTATCATTGTGGGTAACACGTACTGGCAGCGTTTTTTTAAGCTTGCTAATTTGATCAAATAAGGGCTTTAGTGCCAAAATTGATTCAATTTCTGGTTTTGCAAGGTTCGTTCGTCCCAACTTATCGTATTTCAAAATTTCCATAAATTGATTCCAACGTCGGTCGGTGTCGTGAAAACCTTCTATGGTTTCATGCAATAGTTCAACCGGAAAATCGGATAAGGCAAGTGCAAATGTGCCATAAGCGTGTGCTGCCTCGCGCACGCACGCAGGGTCGACCAAACCCTCGGGGGTAAAACTGTTGCCAATGTACGAAAATAAACGCCAATGATTGCCAGAAGCATCAACGTGAAGCCAATTCTGCTTGAATGTGGGTATTGGCTCGGCTATTTGAAGGGGATATCGCTTGTTTTGCCTCAAGTGTTTGGCAACCGAAACCTGGTTGTGCATCAGCTGGAAAGGCTTCGCAAAAACCTGATGATTCAGGCGTTGAAGAATATATTCAGCAGTATTCCCATTGGGCATCAACAGGACAACACGATAGGTATCATTGATGTTACCATTGCCAATTTCCTGACTTTCAAGCACTTTTTCAAAAGCCACAAACTCATTTAAAAGTGTATCAACCTGAATCATTTGGATTTAAACAGTTCTACCTGCATTTCATCGATCAAGGTGGTGTTGGGGTTTCCGGCATTCCAACAAAATATTTGAACTTTGTTAAAAGATTCTTTGGGAATACGGGTGTCAAAATAGACCGAACCAGGTTCGGTATTTTGTACGTGACGTTGCAAACGCAAAACAGCATCTTTCAACACTTTTCCATCGGGCGTCCAGAACCGAATGGTAAATTGGGTCATTTGCCAGGGAATTGGGTTGAATTTCAAGCATTTAAACCGTGTTGAGGCACGAATCCAGTCAAAGTTTTGCCATTCCACCCAAGAAACTTCGGCAGAATAACAAGAAACATATTCGTGATTGGGATCAAGAATGGCCGATTGTTGTCCCTCCAGTGGATTGTCACGGGTTATGCCGGTGGAGTCTTGTTCAAAGTTGGCGCGCGCTATTTCCCGAACATCGGTTCTTTCACCGCTAAACACTTCCCTTACATCCAATAATTTTATGGCTTCATCCTTATTGATGTTCCAACGACCCAGAATATAGCGCACATAGGGCGTATTCATTTGTTCGGGTAAAAAATTGCCGCCCCAATGTGCCTGATGTGTCCACCAGAGGTTGAGGTAAATGCCCAGCAATGCCCAAGCGCCGATAATTACCATCCGCCATGTTTTCTTTACTGACCAATTGGCAAGGGCAGCCAGGGAAAATGCCCAAAGCGGATAACTTTGTATGAGCGCTCGCTGTCCCAAACTACCTCCATACCACCAGATATTCCAGGCAGCATCTACATACAAACACAACATGCACAAGCTCAAAATAGTCGGGAAGAGCTTGGGTTGTTGTTGATAAAGCGCAAAAAAACCAGGCAAAACAAGCAGCATAATGGGTGAATAAACCCACCATCCTGCTTTTGCACTGATGAGTACATCCCGAAGGTGTGGATGCAGCCAATTGAATCCCTGATCTTGATAGCTGTATACAATCCAGTGCCCAGAAACGTATTTCCAGTATAGGGCTTGAAGACTCAACAAGCAAAAGGCCGCCAGCACGGCCAATACCACTTTTAAATAATGGGTTTGCAGCACTTTCCAGCGTTGCAGCAAAGCCTGTTTCCCCGATATGCCCCAGCATATTGGAATGAGCGCAGTAAGAAGCTCGGTGGGTCGGGTAATACCCGCCCATGCAACAAGCAAACCGATTGCCAGCGAGCCAGCATAGGATGGTTTTTGGTAAAAGCGAATGGTGGCATAGATTAACAGAACATACAATGTAAACAGCCAATTATGCGTCATTGAGCCTGTTATGGCGGTATATTCCAAATAATTGCTACCAAAAGCCAGGGCAATTAGGGTTGCTGCTACGGCAATTTCACCAAAATAGAACAACAGAACGCGTCGAAGAACCCACAAACCCAGGAAAGCAACCAGCAGGCTTCCCCAGCTGATGGCAGCCTGGTAAGGACGGGAATAGCCATCGGCCGGGTATCCCAACATGGGTGCAACAATATGTGCGATTCCGAAAAAAGGGGCCATTTGAAGTGCCTGACCCATGGGGTATTTTAAAATAGCGGCTCCGCTACTGTCCCTAAAATAATCGCCTCCTTTGGGCCCGGGAGCGTATTGATCGTACACGGAATCATAAAAGGACAGGTCTTTTAGGTCTTTGTAAATAAAGACTGCCGGGAGATACAGGTAATATCCGGCCACATCCCAACTGATGGTTGCCTCCGACTGCGTTTTTTTCCATTTAGGATAATACAATATATTGGTTGCCAGCAATAGGAGGCAAGCGAGAATAAACGCGTCGTACGATATTTTTGGCGCCATAATGTGGGAATTTTGGTTTTTACCAACGAATCAAAGCAGAGGCCCAGGTAAATCCGCTACCGAAAGCGGCCAGGCAAACCAAATTTCCGGCCTGAATTTTCCCCGCTTCCCAGGCTTCGCTCAGGGCAATTGGAATAGAAGCTGCTGTTGTATTTCCAAATCGCTGAATGTTGTTCCACACCTGATCATCGCGGAGCTTAAGCTGCTTTTGAACAAACTGGCTGATGCGCAAATTCGCTTGATGGGGAATAAGCATATCAATATCAGATACTTGCAAACCAGCGGAGAGGAGTGCCTCATGGATCACCTCCGGAAATTTTTGAACAGCGAGTTTGAATACAAATTGGCCATCCATATTGGGGTAATACATGCCTTCCTGGATCATTCTCGGGGTAATAAACATTTCGCCAAAAACCGAAGGATCCGGGTAGCCAAAATTGGTGGTATCGCCCGATTTGGCCGCATGGTACCCGCCATGGCAGCCAGGATTGATGAAAGCCAGTTTTTCGGCATAGGTTCCGTCGGCATGTAACTTGGTGGTTAAAATACCTTTGTTGGGTTCATTGGTGGGTTGAACCACGGCAGCCCCGGCGCCATCTCCAAAAATGACCGTCACATTTCGGCCTCGGGTTGAAAAATCGAGCCCCATGGAATGCATTTCGGAACCTACCACCAAAACATTTTTGTACATGCCCGTTTTAACAAACTGGTCGGCAATGGAGAGTGCATAAATAAATCCACTGCATTGATTCCGAATATCGAGTGCGCCAACTTCTTTGTGGGTAATGCCCAGTTCGCGTTGCATTAACACGCCGCACCCTGGGAAATAATAATCGGGGCTGAGGGTAGCAAAAATGATAAAGTCAATTTCTTCCGGGCTGGTTCCCGCACGCTCACAGGCAATGCGTGCCGCAGCAGCGCCCATGGTTGCCGTGGTCTCTTCGTGTTTTGTTCCGTAACGGCGGTTTTGAATTCCTGTACGCTCTTGGATCCATTCGTCGGTGGTGTCCATCACTCTGGTGAGGGCTTCATTTGAAACCACCTTACTCGGAACATAATGGCCGATACCGGCAATTTTACTTTGAAACATGGTTGTTTATTTTTATTTATTTGGCAGAATCAGGCAAAGTTGCTTGTTTTTTTGAAAAGGATGGAAAAATAAGGATAAAAACCCAAATTCAACCATTCCCCCCCTGGTTGGCCAGCCACACCCCAGCAATGGTAAGCCCCATTCCAGCCGCCTCCATCCAGCTCAATTGTTCGCCCAGGAGTGCCCAACCAAGCAGGATTGCCACCACCGGGTTGATGTAAGTATACAAAGACGCTACCGTGGTGGATAGATGTTTCAAAACAAACATATATAAGGTAAAAGCCAATGCAGATCCGACAATTCCCAGATAAAAAACCGAAAGCCAGGATTCCCAGTGGTGGTCGATGTGATGTGAGGGATCAAATAAAAAACTCAAGGTAAATCCGCCCAAACCGCCGGCTGTTATTTGCATGCCTGCATTGAGAACCGGCGATACATCTTGTCTGTTGAATCGTTTGGCCATTACTGTTCCAAGCGACCAGGTAAGGCAGGACGCAAAACAGCCTGCAATGCCCCATGCATAAACCGGATTGGAAAAATCTTTCCAGCCATCGCTAAAGATGAGTCCAAGGCCACCAAAACCGAGCAAAACGCCGGCAATAACCCATTTGTTGATGCGATCGGAGCCGCGCCATATCAAGTTGATAAGCACCACAAATACCGGTGTTAAGGATCCAATAACCGCAGATAGCCCGGAAGATACAAATTGAAGGGCCCAGGTTACAAATCCGTTGCCACCAGTTATTGTAATGATTCCGGTGAGTACTTGTTTCCACACGTATTGACGGTTGGGAATATGCATTTTACCGCTTAACAAGGCCCAGCAGAGCAGAATAATACCTGCAATGGTTTGGCGGATACCCACCAACAGGAAAGGAGGAAAATCCCTGATGGCGTACTTGATGGCAGTATAGGTGGTGCCCCAAATAATACAGATGGCGCCGAGTGCAATAAAAGCCCTGATGCGGGCATCAACATTTAACATGGGGCAAAATTTCGAAAATTTTATTGCAAATCGAAATCAATCCACCCGATAAACGCTGTTGACGTATTCAAAAGATTTGAGTTCGGTCATGGCATGTCTTAATTGGAGGGTATTAGCCACAATAAGGCCGATTCGACCTTCAAAATAACCGGCATCGCCAGAAATAGAAAAAGAGCGAATATTGATTCCAAGCGAGGCA
>JAGWYI010000154.1 GCA_018969455.1 Bacteroidota bacterium
CATTGCGCCCGATAAAATTTCGCAATCGCATGATATTCAAGCGATTTTCGAAAACCTGAAAGCCAACCAATTCAACGTGGCACGAACGAACGTGCGCGCGCGGATCGCTAAACTCAAACGCTTCCACGCTGCCATGTTGCGCTACCAAAACGAGATCAATGAGGCCATGTGGGCCGATTTCCGTAAAAGCCCAACCGAAGTGGCCATTTCAGAAATCGGGGTGGTTAATACTGAAATCCGGCACGCCATCCGAAACCTGCGTTCCTGGACTACACCCAAGCGCGTCGGAATGCCGCTCATGATGATCGGGACCCGGTCTGAAATTCGCTACGAACCCAAAGGCGTTTGCCTCATCATCGCACCCTGGAATTTTCCGTTCTGCCTGAGCCTGGCGCCTGTCGCACTCGCAGTTGCCGCCGGAAATGTGGTGGTGCTGAAACCTTCCGAAATGGCGCCCCACAGTTCGGCTGTTATGAAAAAAATCATAGAGGAGGTGTTCCCGGCAAACGAAGTAGCTGTCGTGGAAGGCGCTGTGGAAGAAGCTACCCAACTCCTGGCCTTGCCGTTCAACCACATCTTTTTTACCGGAAGTCCGCAAGTGGGAAAAATAGTAATGCGTGCCGCCGCCGAACACCTCGCTTCCGTTACCCTCGAATTGGGCGGAAAAAGTCCGGTTATCATCGATGAAACGGCCAATTTAAACCTCGCCGCCGCCCAAATTTCATGGATCAATGCCATGAATGCCGGACAAATATGCATTGCGCCCGATTATTTGCTCGTGCACGAAAACGTGAAGGATGCACTGCTAACGAAATTGAAAGAAAAAAACGAAAAGTTCTACGGAAACACCCCGGAAGCGCGCGCCAGCACACCTGATTACCCGCGCATGAGCACCGACCGACATTTTACCCGGGTAAAGGCCTTGCTCGATGATGCGCTTTCGCTGGGCGCTCAACTGGTCTTTGGCGGCCATACCAATGCTGCAGAGCGCTACATTGAGCCAACCTTGCTGGACGGTGTGCCCGATCAGGCCAAAATATGGCAGGAAGAAGTGTTCGGCCCGGTGTTGCCGATTCGAACGTTCAAACAAATCGAAGAGGCCATTGAATACGTAAACAAGGACGAACGGCCCCTTGCCATGTACATTTTCAGCGCCCGCAAACGATTCATTGAGCAAATTTTTGCAGAAACCCGCAGCGGTGGAGTCGCGGCCAATGAATGTGCCATCCATTTTTACCACACCGACCTTCCGTTCGGCGGCATCAACAACAGTGGCATCGGGAAAGGACACGGCGAGTTCGGATTCCTTGAATTTACCAACCAACGCAGCATTACCTTCCAAAACCGCATTTTCCCACATACCCTTTTGTTCATGCCACCTTACGGCGGAAAATTAGCCCAATTCCTGCTAAAAGGTGTGGCCCGCTGGTTTTAGGCTTGCCATTTTTACCCTAAAAAAAAGCGGCTGTCGTGCGTTCAGGATTTTAAACCTAAAACGCACAACAGCCGCAGTATAGGCTGAGGGAGAACCCAATCCGACTAATAGAATCGGCTGCGGTTATCCTTTATTTTGGCATCCTTTTTCAAAGACTCCATCAAATTGGTGCGGATGGTGCTCGCAGCGCTGGATGTATACTGACGGCGGAACATCGTCAAGTCGGCAGGAATTTGAGTTTGAGGCTTGTCTCCCAAGGTTTGAACGACATACACGCCGGCTGAACCTGCAATAGGCTGACTTATTTGACCTTTGGTTTGGTGGAATACCGTACCCAGTACACGTGGCTCACCGCCAGCCGACATCATGGATACCGCCTTAACCGTATCCACCTTCACTTGCCACTGTGCTGCAAGTGCACTTAGATCGCTTACGGTACCAATTTTACCCTTCAAAATCGCTCCTTTTTTCATCTCCAATACTTTTTTCTCCGCCTCTGGAAGCGCTTTCAAAACAGCAACGCTGCTCGCGCCCTTCGGAGCAACGCTTTTCACGGCCGCAACAATGTATTTGCTGTCAAAATAGCCTCCCTTGTCATCACGGAAAGAAAAAATGTCCTTGCTGAGCGATCCGGCTTTTACCTTTTCATCAAAAGCCCAGCGTACAATTTCACGAGCATCAGGACCTGTGCCCAGGTTGTCTATGGCAAAATCGTTGGGTTTCAAACTTTTGCTCCTTTCCAGAACAATGTTTTGCTGCCTGGCAGCCTGCTCCAAATCGGCCAGATTTTTTGCCCCCTGAATCAAAACAACCGCCTTGTCTTTTTCTACCTGTTGGGTATTCTTACTGGGCTCAATGCGCTGTTTCAAGAATAAAACGCGCACACCTGCCTCATTTTTGACAAACTTTTTGCCGGTAATCTCAATCAAATGATACCCAAATTGTGTCCGGGTAATGTACAATTTTCCTTGCTCCCCAGTGAAAAAGCAAATGTTGTTAAACTCTGGCACCATCATTCCATTGCTAAACCATCCGAGGTCGCCACCTTTGGCAGCTGAACCGTCTTGACTGAGTTTAACAGCCAAAGAATCAAAACGCTCTTTGCCGCTGCTTATCAACTCCTTCAAACTATCCAGCGTATGTTCATTGGCAGGGTTGTTTCCTTTGAGCAGAATGTGCCGTGCACGCACACTGTCAGGAAGGGTTTTCCGATCCAACAACTTGCCAATACTCCAGGAATCACCATCCAAAAATGGTCCGAACAGCGCACCAGGCGCCAAACGCATCACAGTATCGGCAATGCTCGCAGGCAAGGTAGCCTTTAACTTGTATGTCTCATCGTACGTCCCGTTGTGCGCTGTAACAAATATAGAATCGTTTTTACCCGCACTCCACTCGCTCTTTAACTTGACTAGCGATTCTTTGGCCGACAAGGAATCCGCTGCAGTAGGCAGCACAGGAAAAGCGGCATACGTAATTACGCGCGATTCTTCTTTCGAATCAAACAAATGTGGATTCTCTTTCAAGAAATCGCTGTAGTCTGAATCGCTCAGTTTGGCCTCTTCATCGCTTACTTTATCGTATCCCACCCGAACATAGGCAAAGCCCAAACGTTCGTTGTTCTCACGATAGGCCGCTTCAGCCTGCCAGCTTGGAGTATACATACCCTTGGAAATTAAAATGGCCATCTTTTCTTCCAAACGGTCCTTAATAATTTCATGCTCCTGCTCAATCCAGGCAGAACGAAATGGAAATTGCTGTTGGTCTACCAACTGACCACCATCTATCGCGTTCTTTACGCTGTTCAGATAGTTTAAATTGATGTTCCCATCAGGTGTTTTATACCGCTCTTTGATCAGCGGACTGATGTTGTTGCCAAATTCAAGGTCGCGCAATTCATCCCGGCCTACGCCGAGGCCCAACTTTTGCGCCATTTCGTCCATCAACGCACGCTCAACAAAGTAATCCCATGCCTGGGTGCGGACCGAATAACTTCCCTTGGAATCTGCATTGGAATAAATCAAAGATTGATACCGCTCAAAATCTGAGCGTTTAATCTCTTTCCCATTCACCTTTCCCAAAGTGTTTGCATCACCCGCACTGTTACGCTGCGCGTTCGAAATAATTTCCATGAGAATGAACCCGCCCAAAGCAAGTGTCATCATCACAATCAGGATCCACCCGTTTTTCCGAATCGTTCCGATTAAAGCCATTTTGCCGTAATTATTTGAAAATCAGAATTTTAAGTATTTTTCGTCATTGCCTTCGAAAAAGCAACCGCAAAGGTAATGCTTCGCAGGGTAATAATGGAAAAAAATTAAAAAAGCAGCCTATTTTACCCCGTACCCGTTGGGCCATGCGGATCCCGGAGCAACAAAACTTAGTCGCCCCTCCGAATCTTCAGCCATTAAAATCATCCCGCTGGACTCCACACCCATCATTACACGAGGCGCCAAATTGGCCAACACCACAACTTGCTTCCCTACAACCGATTCCGGAGAATAATGCTCGGCAATGCCCGATAATATGGTCCGCGTCTCAAATCCCAAATCGACCTGCAACTTCAACAATTTTTTCGATTTCTCCATTTTCTCTGCCTGTAAAATGGTACCTGTACGGATGTCCATCTTGGCAAAATCATCATACATAATGGTCTCTTTCAATGCTTGATAAGAGGCCTGCACAGGCTCTTCAGGCGCCCCTCCGGGAGGTAAAACCGCCGCTGCATTGGCCTTGTCTGTGGCCTCCAATCGATCTATCTGTGCCTGTATGACCTCGTCGGGTATCCGTGTAAACAAATGCTCAGCCGTGTTGATGGCGTGGTTGGTGGGCAAAACCGGATTGCCCTCTGCCAATTCGTTGAGCATAAACAACAACTCGCCCTTGCCAGATAAAGACTGCAAGTTGATCATCCTGCGCATTTTGTCGGAGGTAAAAGGCATAAATGGTTGACATGCAACCGACAACACCGCGACATACTGCAAACCCAAATTGAGCACAACTCTTACTTTTTCCGGTTCGGTTTTTACTGCCTTCCACGGCTCGTTAAATTGCAGCAACGCATTGCCTGCACTTGATATCTCCATCAAGATGCGTAAGGCCTCCCGAAAATTGTACCGCATAATTTCCAATCCCATCTCTTCCAATTTGTCATGCAAAAGCAATAACTCTTCATCATAATGGCGCGCTGTTTCGGTGTTCCACCCGCTCCATATTTGAAGATCATGGTCCACATCCGGCGCAAGCCCCTCATAATATTTATGCGTCAACACCAAAACCCGATGTACAAAATTGGCCAAATTGTTCACCAACTCACTGTTGGTCGTTTCCTGAAATCCTTTCCACGTAAATTCTGAATCCCTTTGTTCCGGCATGTTTTTGATCATGTTGTACCGCAAAGCATCTTCCTGACCCTTAAACTCGGCACAATATTCATGAACCCATACCGCCCAGTTTCGGGAGGTTGACAACTTACGGCCTTCCAAATTTAAAAATTGATTGGCCGGCACATTTACAGGAAGTATATAATGACCATGCGCCTTTAGGATCGCCGGGAAAATCAAACAGTGAAAAACAATGTTGTCTTTCCCGATGAAATGTACCAAGGCCGAATCTTCTTCAAGCCAATAGTTGGTCCAATCCTTCCCGTGCTCAAGCGCCCATTGTTTGGTTGCAGAAATGTAACCTATGGGGGCATCCAGCCACACATACAACTTTTTTCCTGCCGAACCGGGTATTTGTTGGGGTACATCAACCCCCCAATCCAGATCACGGGTCATGGCACGGGGGTGAAGCCCATGGTCAAGCCAAGAGTTGCATTGCCCAATTACGTGGTTTTTCCACTGGCTGGGATCATGCACTGGTTGGCCATCAACAACCCCGGTATTGATCCAGGCGCGTAGCCAGTTTTCATGTTCATTGAGCTTCAAATACCAGTGCTTGGTCGGTTTCAAAATCGGCGCCGCACCGCTCAAGGTCGAGCGCGGAGAAATTAACTCTGTGGGACTTAAGGTGGTTCCACATCGTTCGCATTGGTCGCCATACGCATCCGGGTTGGCACAATTCGGGCAGGTGCCCAAAATGTACCGATCCGCTAAAAATTGCTCGGCTACCGGGTCATAATACTGATCGCTTTCCTTCTCTTCAAATTGTCCGTTTTCCAGCAATTTAAGGAAAAATTCCTGGGAAGTTTCGTGGTGCAAGGGGCTGGATGTACGGTGATACTGATCGAATGATACGCCAATCTGTTGAAATGTGTCCCGGAGCAATACATGGTACTTGTCTACAATCTCTTGGGGCGTTACACCTTCTTTGCGCGCTTTTACGGTTATGGCTGCGCCATGTTCATCCGATCCGCACACAAAAACAACGTCTTTCCCCATCAATCGTAAGTAGCGCACGTAAATATCGGCCGGCAAATAGGCGCCGGCTAGATGCCCAATGTGCAGCGGGCCGTTGGCATAGGGCAAAGCAGCCGTAACCAAATAACGTTTTTTCATGAATCTTTAATCAATTTATATTGAACGCCGCCTAAAAGACAACATTCATGGTCATGCTGAGCGCGGATTGTCTATCACGTAGACTAAAAGCCATGTGCAAATGCAAACAACGCATAAGATCGTAACGCCAGCCAGCCGCCAGCCAGCTGTCGGTCGCAAAAGTACTGCGGGTATAACGCACTTGCGCGGAAAATCGTTTCAACTATTCGGCTAAATCAATTAATTCAATCCCGGATACATTTTTTTCAAACCATTTCATCGGAGCAAGGGTCTTATCGCCCGTCAAAGTATCACACTTGAAAAATGTATAATATAACTGCATGCAATATCCCACCTTCTGATGTAAATGCTCCAAAGTACGCGATTGCTTCCCAGGTAATACGTGCTCCTGACGAGATACCAACCAGGCATAAAATGCATCGTCATGTGTCTCGGTTACATCCAATACCGACTGGTCTTGCGTGAATTGTTCCAAAAAACGTCGGGCAATCAATCCGTGGTGCTTTGACCAGTCACGGGGCCGTGAACGATCTTCAGCATACTTAAAGGTGTCGTGGGTCAAGGCAATTTGACGCAATTGGGCCCTCATGGCTATGCTCAGCCTGGGTACACGGTTAATATTGTCCAATACCTCGCGTACATGCAAGGCTACCTGACCCTCCGGATGCCCAAAACGGGGCTCTCCCCACAGCAGTCCATGTCGAAACTCCGGTAGGGTAAACCAATGACGCTCTAGTGCAGTTTCAGGCTGCAACAGGGCCTCCAGCATGTTGGGTTCGTCGAGCAGGCGCTTCATTTGCTGCGGTCTTCGGTCCGTGTGTAGGGTGGGTCGGTCAAAATTGGTAGGGGCAAACATACGTGGGAAATAAATCGTTATGAAGAATGTGCTTGATTAAATAACAAATTGGATTGCGCTCTTTCCCAAAAGATCGCTAAAATCACAAACTAACCCAAAACGTTTTAAAGCCGATCCGTGCCGCCTGCCGCCTGTTAAAACCTGCTGAAATAGGGTTAATACTTCGTTAAAGTACCCATTCCCGGCAGCAATTTCCACCAAACCGCGTTTTAAATTTGCTTGCAAAAACAAAGTTAATTTTTTTAAGTCAAAAATTTTAGCCAAAACATGAATAAATTCTGGTCAACGCTGCTCGCCGGCGCTATGGGTGGTCTTATCACAGTCAGCACCTTGAAAGTGTTCGAAAAATCCACTCCCAATCCGGCATTTGTTCCCGATGCCCCAGCCAAACAAGTTTCTTTTGCCGGAGCGCCCGTACCCTTCGACTTCACAAAAGCCGCCGATCGCTCTATGCCCGCTGTCGTTCACATCAAAGCCTCTGAAAGCAGAGAAGCGGCCATTCAACGTCAACGCCAGGAATACAACCCGTTCCGCTACTTCTTTGGCGATATTTACGACGGTTACGCCCAACCCCGTACCGGAACAGGCTCTGGGGTCATTTACTCCACCGATGGTTATATCATCACCAACAACCATGTGGTGGAATTCGCCGATGAATTCATCGTTACCCTGCATGATAACCGCGAATTTAAAGCCCGAGTTGTAGGAACCGACGCCAATACCGATATGGCAGTCATCAAAATTGATGCAAATAACCTGCCCGCAATCGAAATTGGTAACTCAGATGACGTAAAAGTTGGTGAATGGGCACTCGCTGTCGGTAATCCATTCGACCTCACTTCTACCGTTACTGCAGGAATTATCAGTGCAAAAGGCCGCGACATTAAAATCATTAAAGGGGGAAAATCCATTGAATCCTTTATTCAAACCGACGCCGCTGTGAATCCCGGCAATTCTGGTGGCGCACTGGTAGATGTAAACGGAAAGTTGATTGGCATCAATTCGGCCATCGCTACCCCAACCGGGACTTTCGCCGGATACTCTTTCGCAATCCCTGTCAACCTGGTCAAACGCATCTGTGATGACTTGATCGCTTACGGCGAATACAAACGTCCTTACCTCGGCGCCGATATCGCTACCATGGATACCGAAGTGGCCGAAGCCCTCGAAGTCCCCTTCTCTTCCGGGGTGGCAGTCGTAAAACTGGATCCTCAAGGTTCCGCTGCTGCGGCCGGTGTAAAAGAAAAAGATATTATAACCAAAATAAATGGCAAAAATGTGACGGGAACACCCGAACTCCGCGAATATATCGGCCGTTCTAAAGTTGGTGAAACCATCAACATCACCTTGCTCCGAAATAACCAGGAAAAAGAAATCTCCGTTCGATTAAAAAAACGAACCGATAACTAAACCCGTCCTGTTGATCGTTAAAAAGCACAATTTCGATGGAAGGCAGCCTGTAAACAAAGCCATTTCATCAATAAATCAGGGTTTTTTAGCCTCAACAAATTATTCCCCCAAAATCGGTTTAAAGCAGGTTTTAAACACCCATTTAAGAAAAAGTTGGTTTTTCGTTTTGTTTTGATGTGTCTGTCCCGCGAAATGCGGGGCAGACTTTTTTCATTTATACCAGGATTCACCGGATTTTGTGGATAAATCAGGAT
>JAGWYI010000155.1 GCA_018969455.1 Bacteroidota bacterium
TGTGGTACTCAGTGCGAGTTCCTCCGATACTGCCGCAGTATATGCCTGGACGGGCCCTAACAATTTCAGTTCAAATTTGAAAAACCCAACGGTAAATGTAGAAGGAACCTACAACCTGGTGGTTTCCAGTCCTTCAAATGGTTGTACATCAACCGCTTCCGCGGCAGTTGCACTCAATAACACAGCACCTTCAGCAAGTATTGCTGCGCCTGGAACGTTGAATTGCAATGCAGCACAGGTACAATTGAACGCTTCTGGGTCTTCTCAAGGCAATAACTTTGCCTATAACTGGACTACCACCAATGGCAACATTGTTTCTGGCGGAAATACGCTTACTCCAATAGTAAACCAGGCAGGAACTTACGTTTTGCAAATTAACAACAACCAAAACGGCTGTACCACAACAGGAAGCACCAATGTGGAACTGCATCCCGCGGTCACTTCTTCCCTTGCTGCTCAAACCAATGTAAGTTGCAATGGTGGCGCAAACGGGGCTGCAAGCATCACTGCCAACGGTGGAAATGGCAACTATTCCTACCTCTGGAGCAACAGCGCAACCACGGCCTCCATCTCCAATGTAGCAGCGGGCACTTATCAACTGGTCATTACAGATGGAGAGAATTGCACTGCAACAGCCACCATCGATATTACACAGCCAGCTGTACTGCTGGCAAATGCCTCTGCAACCCCACAATCGGCCAATGGAGTTAATGATGGAACGGCAAGCGCCGCACCAAGTGGTGGAAATGGGACCTATGCTTACATTTGGAACAACAATGAAACCACTCAAACCATTGCAAATCTGGTACCCGGAATTTATACAGTAACTGTTACCGACCAAAACAATTGTACCAATGTTCAAACCGTTTCGGTAAACGCCTTTAATTGCACCTTGGCAGCAGCGCTGGTTTCCAGCAATGTGAGCTGCTTTGGCGCAGCAAACGGCAGTGCCAGTGTAAACCTGAGCGGCGCATCCAATCCGGTAACGTATAACTGGAGCAATGGTGCAACTACCGCTTCTATCGCAAATTTGACGGCGGGTACCTATACCGTAAATCTCGTCGACGGAAACAACTGTCCGGCTTCCTTGAATATTTCCATCACCGAACCTGCTGTTTTAACTGCCAATGCCACCGCTACCAACGAAACATCGGCAGGCGGTAACAATGGTACTGCCGTGGCAACACCGGTTGGCGGCAATTCTCCTTATACCTTCCTTTGGAGCAATGGCGTCGTATCCGGAACCTTGAACAATCTGATTCCGGGAATTTATACGGTAACCGTTACCGATGTAAATGCTTGTACCGCACAACAATCAGTTACGGTCAACACCTTTATGTGTACCCTGGGGGCTCAAACCCTGGCAGTAAACGCAAGTTGTGCCGGCTCGGCCAGTGGCTCAGTTTCTCTTAACATCTCCAACGGTGCGGCTCCTTTCACGTATCAATGGAGCAACGGCGCCAGTACTTCAAGCCTCTCTAATGTGGCAGCAGGCTCCTATACTGTAACCTTAACTGATGGAAATGCCTGTTCCTCAACAGCAGTTGCTACTGTGACAGAGCCACTTCCATTCTCACAGGTTGCCTTCAATACCGTCAATCCGGTGTGTGCGGGTGAAGCTTCTGGTATGGCAGCAGCCAATGTAAGCGGAGGAACCCAACCTTATTCTTATATGTGGAGCAATGGTACTACGGGTGCTAGCGCGATCAACCTCGTACCTGGTACGTACACAGTGCAAATTTCCGATGCCAACAACTGTCAAACTACTGGTGTTACCAGCATAGTTGCTACCGATAATGTACCGCCAAGTGTTTCCATTCAAAATGCCACCTTGCCACTCAACGCAGGAGGTGTTGCCAATGTTAACCTCGTGGCGCTCAATGGAACAAGTGCCGATAACTGCGGCGTTGTTTCCATTGTATTCACACCTGCTTCTTTCAATTGCGATGAATTGGGCGTACACACCGTTACCGTAAAAGTAAGCGATGGCGCCGGATTGAGCAGCACCGCCACGGCAGAAGTAACTGTAGTAGATAACATCGCGCCCGTACTCACTTGTCCAAACAGCATTACACGATGTGCTTATGACAATATTGTGAGTTATGCTGCGCCGGTAGCCGTAGATAATTGCCTCCTGGCAGCTGGAGGTCAATGGAGTCTGGATAGCGGATTACCAAGCGGTTCTGAATTCCCGATTGGTGTTACCACCCAAATCTATTCGTTTAGAGACGGCTCTGGAAACAAAGGAACCTGTAGCTTTGAGGTTGTCATTACCACGCCTGTTCAATTTGAGGCTCCACAGGTTACCAATGATGTAAACAACCAAGGCCTTGGCGGTATTTTGATCAGCCTGACCGGTGGCAATGCACCACTTTCCTTTGTTTGGACTAAAAACGAGCAGGTTGTAGGCACAAGTCAAAATCTCTCAGGCGTTCAGGCAGGTAGTTACAACTTGCAGGTTACCGATGCGAGTGGATGCGTTTACGAGGAGAAAAACATTGTGGTGAGCAATACCACTGCGGCACATGAGCCCCAATGGTTGAGCGGTGTTCGGATTCAACCGAATCCGACAAGCGGAATTGCCCATATCTTGTTTGATACTCCGCTTAACGAAAATATGGAAATCAGTGTAATCGATCAGACAGGTCGTCAACTGGTACGCAATATATGGGACAATCAAAATGCCATCCAACTTGATTGTTCGGATCTCCCATCTGGCGTTTATACCATTCGATTTAGCACCCAAAGCGAAACAGGTATTCGCAAACTGGTGATTTCCAAGTAATTCTGACGTTTATTTGCCAGGCGGTTTGTCACAGTTGAGGCTGTGGCAAACCGCTTTTTTATGTTGAAAAAAGTGCATTTAAATTATGCCATATAAGATGTCTTTCAACAAGTAAAACAGGGCCTAGGGCATAAAAAAGGCCATTCCGGTTCAGGGAATGGCCAACAATGAACTATTTTGCTAAAAAGTTGTACTTCGCGTTGCGTGCTTTTGGGCAGGGAATTAGAGATAAATTGTTGAAAGATAGCATTCAGGCTGTCTTTCCTGCAGTGTTCAATATATACCAGGATTCGCCGGATTTTGTGGATAAATCAGGATGAATTTCGCTGATTTCTAATGATTTATAAAGATCGCTTTGCCCAAATCCTGGTATAATTCCGAATTTTTCTATTGTTTTACTTTTAGTCGCTCAGGCGCCGGAGGAGTTGTGTTCAGGGAACGCGCGGCCGGCAGGAATGGCATGGGCATGAGCCAAATTTGTTGTTGGCGTGCTACCGTTGAATTTGGTGACAATGGACGGCTACCAGGTAAAGGCAAAGCTGCAGGGCGATGTTCCGCCGTATGGTTTTCTTCCTTGTCGGCCAATGGATTCTGCACTTTTTGTTCTTGTTTCAACGACTTGGAACCAGGTTTGGCCGCTTTAATCGTTTCCGGCAGGGGGATTTCGGTTTCTTTGGATTTTTCCGGAGCCGAAAGTGGCGCTGAGACGGCGCCTGGAGTAGATATTGGTGCGGAATTTGGCGTTTTTTCTACTGCCTGCGTTTGCGTTAAGGTTAGGTACAAACCAATCAAAACCGTAACCGAAAACGCAGCTATGAGGCCCAGCGTTCGGGTACTCCACCCATGACGGGGCGCTTCAATCCGGTTGCGTACATGTTCCCAAACTTTTCCGGAAGGGGTATCCCAACCATCGGCAGCCGGGGTATTGGATACATCATCGAACGCTTTTTTGAAAAGCGCATCAATGGAATTATATTCATTGGGTTCTGACATGGTCATCTTTTAAATTTGGAACAGTAAGCGTGGATCAGCGGCTTGAAAGGGATTAGGTGATGTATGATTTGTCAATTATTTTTTTCAAAAACTCCCGGGCTTTAAACAGTTGACTTTTGCTGGTGCCCACTGTAATGCCAAGTTGTTCGGCAATTTCTTCATGACTATACCCTTCTACGGCATAAAGATTGAACACTGCCCGATAACCAGGCGGTAATTTTTGGAGTAACTGGAGCAGCGCTGCGGCATCCATTTGCGAAGGAAAGTCCTCTTCTGTCCGAAATCGATTTTCAAAAGGGGAAAAATCGGCGATATCCCGGATAAAATCTTTCTGCTTACGCAAATGACTCAGTGCTGTGTTTACCATAATGCGTCTAATCCAGCCGCCCAGTGCGCCATCCCCGCGAAACTGGGCCAAATCCCGAAAAACACGCACAAAGCCGTCTTGCAACATGTCTTCCGCCTCTGCTCGATCTCTGGCAAATCGCAGAACCACCCGAAACATCGGAGTACTGTATTGTTCATACAGCGCTCTTTGGTGTGGATGACTTCCTTCCAATACACCGCGAACCAAATCCTGGTCGTTCAATTGTTGCATGCGTTTGGTTTCATTTTCTAAGACGCTTTCCATACAAAACGGGTTGCCTGGCCATCAAAATAATGATTAATTTATTTAAGCAAGCTGCCAAATTAGGTGCGTTCCAGGCTGAAAATACAAATTTTATTTTTTGCAAAAACAAAAAGAGGGGCGAAACGCGCTTTTCTTGGGTTCGGGCTTACTTCAGCGCCGATTTAACATAAGGAAACAAGCGCGAAACCCATGCCTTGTATTGTGTGGCAGAGGGATGCAGCCCGTCATTGGCCACAAAAACCGGTTCTTGCAAACCCCTGCGTGAAATATCGGTAATATCGACATAAGATATCCCGTATTGTTGGGTAATGTTCCGGTTAATGGTGTTAAACTGGTCGATTCCAGCGCTGATTTGCGCATTTCCATTTCCAAATGGCGTATAGGCATAATCCGGGATAGATAATACAAACACACGTTCCCTGCGCCCGCCTGCCCGGGCAAGCGCTAATTGAAGCAATTCTTCAAATTCTTTTTGATAAGTGGCTATACTGCCTCCCTGATATTGGTTGTTTACGCCGATCAATAAAGTGACAATGCTGAAAATGCTGTCTTTTATATCAGCGTTTTGATTTAATAGGGCATTTTTTAGTTGATCGGTTCGCCAACCGGTTTGTGCGATGTTTCGTATTCCAGTTACGGCATAAGCACCTTGAAGCAGAACCGTTTTGAGTTGATTTGGGAAATTCAATTCCCAATCAACCGATTCCCCTTTGGTGTAAGAATCGCCCAAAGCAAGAATATCGATTTTTTCCTTTGAAACCGCAGTTGAGTCTGGATTTTGAACCTGGGGGGTATAGGGCAAATCCGTTTCTTTTTTGCAGGAACTAAAAAGCAGGGATAAAAATGATACGATCAAAGTAATCAGGATTTTCATGGTAGAAATGCTTTAATTTTGTGCAAAAACCAATTTGAAGGCCTATGCTTCAGGAAAAGTTTCAATCCAGTTTCTAAACATGCAAGCGGAACTTTGGTTTTGGCAGGCATTATCTTACTTGTCCAAACAGGACATCCATTTTTGCGTTTTACCATTTTAACCGACTGATTGTATGCGGAATCATCCGATATTTATTTTGTTTTTTATACTTATTTGTCAAGAATCTTTGAAGGCAACCCACATAGTTGGCGGGGAATTAACTTATAAATGTTTGGGAAACAATCAATACGAGTTAACTTTAATCGTATACCGCGATTGTTATACCGGAGTTCCCTGGTTTGATGACCCTGCCGCCATTGGAGTTTTTGATGCAAACTGGAATTTGAGTCAATCTTTCACCATAGCGTTGAATAAACAGGTAAATGACACCCTGCCCATTGTTTTAAGCAATCCTTGTTTGGTTGCCCCTCCCGATGTATGTGTACACGGCACAATATATAAGAAAATCATCACGCTTCCGTACAAACCAGGCGGATACCATATTGTATATCAGCGTTGTTGTCGCAACAATCTCATACGCAACATCATTCATCCCCTGGATACGGGTGCTTCCTTTACTGTAGACATTTCGGATGCCGCGCTGGAGGAATGCAATACGGGGGCGGTTTTTAATTATTGGCCTCCTGTTGCAATTTGTGTGAACGAACCCATTAACTTCGACCACAGCGCCTCCGATGCCGATGGCGATTCCTTGGTGTATCGTTTGTGTGCCCCCCTTACGGGCGCTGATCCCGACCATCCGATTCCCAAACCGCCATTTGCTGGCCCCTACGATCCGGTTTTTTGGCAAAATCCGTACAATTTGGCCAATGTACTGGGTGGCCAACCGCTTTATATAGATCCTAAAACCGGTTTTATGAACGGGGTTCCCAATTTAATTGGAAACTTTGTGGTGGGGGTTTGTGTGGATGAATACCGGGAAAATCAGTTGATATCAACCACCCGCCGGGATTTTCAGTACAATGTTGCCGATTGTGGCAAACCCAACGCGGCATTTTTTTCTCCTGAAGCGCTCTGTGATACCCTTTCCTACCGATTCCAGAATGAAAGTTCCGCATCTAAATACTACAAATGGTATTTCGATGTAGGAGGCGATACCACGCAAATTTCCTACCTCCCAAATCCCTTACATACTTTTCCAGATACCGGATGGTACAAAATTTTACTTATCGCCGAATCGGGCGATGCCTGTACCGATTCTTTTTACCGCGACATCCATGTAACCTCCTCGCATCTGGAGGTTTTAGCCAGTGTTCAATTTCCTGCTTGTGACGATTCCGGCTTGATTATTTCCGCTCTGGATTTAAGTAAAGATACCTTGTACGGTGTTAGTTCCCGGCTTTGGACCCTTACCAGTCCTTCTGGAAGTTTACAACAGGCCGTTGCTGAAAAAGCCGAATTCAAGGTGCTTGAGCCAGGCATTTATACCTTGACCATTGTTTCAAAATCGGTAAATGGCTGTACCGCCTCGCGTTCGTATACCTTTAAAGCGCCGATTCCTCCATTAGGTACGCTTCAGGATACACTGACAATCTGTTTGGGCGATTCTGTCCACCTCTTTCCCGGGGCCGATCCGGATTTTCAGTACAAATGGACGCCGGGAACACAGCTTTCTTCCGATTCCGTTCCCGATCCTTTGGCTTTTCCCTCCCAGAATAGCATCTATCAGGTGAAAATCAGCGACTTCGGGCCATGTGTGCAGGAAAAAACGGTTTTTGTTCAAATAATTCCCTTTGATACTTTGGTGCTTACCGCTACGCCACCTGTTATTTATGTCGGAAAATCAACGCAATTGTTGATCACCAATCCGGGCGCCTCAAATTATACCTATATCTGGAATCCAGGCGCATCTTTGAACAATACCCAAATATACAATCCGGTGGCAAGCCCTGCGGACACTACTACCTATACGGTTCAGCTCCCGCTCTCTACCAATTGCCAATTGCGCGGAATCATAACAGTACCGGTTATTTTCCCCGTCTGCGAAGAGCCTTATGTTTTTTTTCCAAGCGCCTTTTCGCCTAATGGAGACGGGGCCAATGACAATTTAAAACTGGAATCCAGAATTACCTCAGAAGTGTACTGGGTTATATACGACCGCTGGGGAGAACGTATATTTGAAGCGCATTCCCTTGAAGATCAATGGGATGGAACCTATCGTGGCGCCTCAATGCCCGTTGAAACCTATGGGTATTACCTGCGCGTGCGTTGTGAAAACGGCGCTCTATATGAAAAAAAAGGGAATGTGAGTTTGCTTCGCTAAAACCAATCACTTGATAAGGGTCGCATACCCTTTGTATTCGTTGATTTCTCCTCGCGGACCCGTAAAGCGCACCACGTATACATAAACGCCCGCTGGCGACATGTCGCCTGTATTGCGCAAGCGACCGTTCCAGGCTTCCTCCGGATTGTTGGTTTCAAATACCAGCTCGCCCCATCTGTTCCATATCGTCATGGAAAAATTGGAATAGCCGGTCAGAAATCCTTTTCCTTTAAACCCTTCGTTTATGCCATCGTTGTTGGGTGTAAAGGCATTGGGCATAAACCAGCGTATTTCCGGCCGGAAGTCGAGCGTTTTGGTTAAAGAATCCTGGCAACCCGAGCGGTGTGTAACAATCAGGCGTACTTTTACCAAACCAGTATCGGTAAAGGTTTTGACAGGATTAACAAGGGTAGATACCCCAAATTTTCCAAAAGTCCAGTTCCAGGCACTTGCCGCTGTTGATTGGTCGGTAAATTGAACCGTATTGTTGATGTTCGAAAGCAGGGTGTCCGGGGAAAAGGTAAAATCGGCAATGGGGGAGGCGCGCATTCGAATGAGGTTGTTAAAAACCGTATCCACATGACAACCAATAGGCGAAGTGATGGAAACCCCCACATCATAGATTCCCTCAGTGGTGTACAAATGTGATGGACTGATCACATTGCTGGTATCGGCGCCGTCTCCAAAGGTCCATTCTATATGATAAGTAGAATCAATAGGCAGGGACAAATTGTTAAAGGTGACCGTTTGCGGAATACAACCTACAAAGGCATCCGGTTGGAGAATGATGTAAGGTGCAACCGGGTACCAGGTGATGGGTT
>JAGWYI010000156.1 GCA_018969455.1 Bacteroidota bacterium
TATTCTGTATTGTTTCTTGTGTCATTTTATGCAGATTGCTGCTCAAAGGCTCGCAAAAGTAGACATACTTTAAACTTCATGCCGTTAAATTTTAAGAATTAGCCGAACTTTGCGCTTCCTATCTTTAAAAAGCATGAAAACCAAATCCTTACGGAAAGATAAAGTACAGGTCATTACCCTTGGTTGCTCCAAAAACCTGGTAGACAGTGAAAATTTAATCACGCAGTTGCGGGGTAACGATTACGAAGTAAGCCACGAATCAGAAAACTCAGATGCCAATGTGGTGATCATCAATACGTGTGGCTTCATTGATGTGGCCAAACAGGAAAGCATCGATGCCATTTTGGATCATGCCGAACTCAAAAAGTCGGGCATGATTGACAAATTATACGTAACCGGTTGTTTGTCACAGCGTTACAAAGACGATCTGGAAAATGAAATTCCGGAGGTGGATGCCTTTTTTGGCACCATGGAATTGCCGGCGCTGCTTGCGCGCATGGATGCCGATTACCAGCACGAATTGCTGGGCGAGCGCCAGATCACTACGCTGCCCCATTATGCCTACTTGAAAATATCGGAGGGTTGCAACCGAACTTGTTCCTTTTGTGCCATCCCGCTCATGCGTGGGCAACACATCAGCAAACCCATCGAATCGCTGGTGTCTGAAGCCAAAAACCTGGCGCGTCGGGGTGTGCGCGAGTTGCTCCTTATTGCCCAGGAATTGACTTATTACGGGTTGGATTTGTATAAAAAACGCGAATTGCCGCAACTGTTGCACGCTTTAGCTGATGTAGAAGGCATAGACTGGATCCGCTTGCATTATGCTTATCCATCCAAATTTCCCCTGGATATTCTCGATGTGATGGCCGAGCGCCCCGAAATTTGCAATTACCTTGACATCCCTCTGCAACATATTTCCGACCCGGTGCTGGAGCGCATGCGCCGCCAGATTACCCGGTCTGAAACCGAAGCACTGTTGGAAGCCATTCGCAACAAAGTACCGGGAATTGCTTTACGCACTACCTTTTTGGTGGGACATCCGGGCGAAACCGAAGCCGATTTTGAGGCCTTGCTCGATTTTGTGCGCCAGCAACAATTCGAGAGGGTAGGGGTGTTTCAATATTCGCATGAGGAGGCAACCCGTGCCTACGATTTTGAAGATGATGTGCCCGCTGAGGTAAAGGCCGACCGCGCCCGCCGTCTGATGGAGGTGCAACAGGATATTTCACAGGCAAAAAACGAGGCTAAAATCGGACAGGTGTTTAAAACCCTGTTCGACCGCAAGGAAGGCGCGTATTTTATTGGCCGTACCGAAGCCGATTCGCCAGAGGTCGATAACGAAGTGCTCGTACCCGCCAAAGGCAATTATGTGCGTTTGGGCGACTTCGCGCAGGTGCGCATCACGGGTGCAGAAGCTTTCGATTTATACGGGGAATTGGCTTTTTAAGTTGATTTAATTTCCAATTAACAGGATGCGGCTAAATTAGCAGCATAAAACGCATCCATATGAAATCAATCCTGTTCTCTTTGTTTTTGATATTAAACCTTGGCGCTGCGCAAGCCCAGGCTTTATATCCCTACCTTCAGGCGCCCACGCCCGAATCCGTCGTAATTAGTTGGAAAACAAGCGCCAATCCCGAGAGTGTGGTAGAATACGGCCTCAATCCCGGCAGTCTCAACCTCCAGGCTCAGGGCAGCACCGATGTTTTTTCAGACAACGGTTATCCCAACAACTATTTTTACCATCATGTGCAACTAAACGGGTTACAGGCAAACACCAAGTATTTTTACAGGATCCGTACAGGCGCCCAAAGTTCAGCGATCCATAGTTTTCGCACGTTTCCAGCGCCTGGCCAAACCGTAACGCCGGGTGGGCATATTCGTTTCTTAATTATGGGCGACAACCAAATCAAGGAACAGCCGCGCTATGATTCTCTCATGGTGCGTGCAAAGCGAAATTGTGAGGCAATATACGGCCCCAATTTCAACGACTCTATTTCCATGATTTTGATGGTAGGCGACCAGGTGGACGTAGGCACGCTCGACCACTATGAGCATGTTCATTTTGCAAAATCCAGGTACTTGTCGGGCTTGTTGCCCATTAGTACGGTGGTTGGAAACCACGAAACCTATGGAACCCTGCAAATGTCGGCCTATGAAAACCACTTTTTCTATGATAGTTTGCGTTATGCCAATCTGCCATCCAATTCAGAGCGTTATTATGCCTTTCAATTGGGCCGGGTGTTGGTAATAAACCTGACTACCGAGCACACCACCGGAACAGCAGGTGCTGCACAAACCCTTTGGTTACAACAAGTTATCCAGCATGCTGATGCCGATCCGAAGATTGATTTTGTCATAGCGCTGGCACATCGTCCCTACCAGGCTGAACAGTATGTTGGCGATATTTCTACTTGGATACGAAATACGGCAATGCCCATTTTGAGCAGCACATCAAAATTTCTTTTGCATGTAGGCGCGCACCACCACCTGTACGCGCGCGGACAACTCAAGGAAAAACCCGTATACCACATCATTTCGGGTGGAACCGCATGGGATCAGTACTGGGGCATGAGCAATGAAACCGACTTTGATGATGTGCAAAAAACCATTTCGAACTGGCCATATCAGATACTGGATATTGATTTGAATAAAAAACGAGCAGATGTGCGCACCTTTTCGGTCGGATCGATTTATGGATGGCATGAAAATCGTTTAATTGATGAATTCCATTTACAGCGGGGTCTGCCAGCGCCATCAAAACCAAGCCTAGCAAGCAACCTGCCAGATACCCTTGAATTGCCTTTTACCCTGAAGTCAAGCAGTTTTATGTCTGCGGCAGGAGAATTGTTGAATTCTACTGAATTTCAATATGCGGGAAGCCCCGATTTTGTGGTTTTGGAAAAGGACTTGTTGCGCGATTATGAGAACCTGTTTGGATCGGCAGGAAAACCCGATACCACCCGCGACCTCAACCTGAATGTAGATATATTAAACCATACCTTATCGGCAGGAGCACTTGCAAATGGCAGGCATTACCTCCGTTTCCGGCACCGCGACCGCAACCTGTCCTGGTCGCCTTGGTCTGACACCTATTCTTTTACTGTAAAAAACAGCGTTCAGAGCAATCCAGCCATTCTCCTGGATAAAAAATCATATGCAACAGGCGATACCATAAAAGTGACCTATGCCAATGGCCCGGGAAACCCAACAGATTGGATAGGTTTGTACAAAAAAGGAGACACCCCCGGTTCGGTTGGATCTACCGTTTGGAATTATGTCAATGGCAGTTCTGGCGTGCTTTCGTTTAAACTAACCCAAAGCGGCGAATATTTTGCGGCTTTCTTTGAAAACGATGGCTATACAGAAATTGCCCCTCGTGTGCCATTTTACTACGGACCCATTCCGGTTCTGAGCAGCAACAAAACCGCTTATGCAGAGAACGAACCCGTTCAAATCAGTTACAGCAATGCTCCGGGCATCAATAAGGACTGGATCGGAATTTATAAAGTTGGAAACACGCCAGGGGTGGAAACTTCAACAGCATACCAATACACCAGCGGCACAAGCGGATTACGAACCTTTAACGGCCTTCCTAAAGGTTACTATTTTTCCAATTATTTCCTGAACGACCAATATTTTGAGCCAGCTGAAAGAATTTATTTTTCTGTAGGCGACACCATTGCAAAATTATTGATTGACAAAAGCATTTATAACCTGGGAGAATACATAACGGCCACCTGGACCGACGGACCGGGTATCCCTAAAGATTGGCTGGGTATTTACAAATCGGGTAAAAACCCCAACATAGATGTGTTGGATGCTTATACTTACATAAGCGGAAAACCCGCTGGCATTCAAACACTTACAGATACGCTGGTGCCACAAATTCCAGGTAATTATTTCATCGTATTGTTTACCAACGATTCATACAATGAAATTTCCAACCGGTGTTATTTTACCATTTCAGATGTAAATGCCAGTTCCGATTTGTTGGACAACCACGGGGTGAAATTGTACCCCAATCCGGCTGGAGACCATACCATTGTGGAATCGGCCTATCCGATAGACAAAATTGAGGTACTCACCCAGGAAGGCCGCCTTATTTACCGCTCGCCAGCCAATCCGGCATCCTTGCGTTTCACCTTGTTGAATCAGGAACTCCCATCCGGGGCATATGTTGTAAAGGTATATTCCCGCAAGTTATACACCTTAAAATTGGTTGTACAACATTAATTTGGAACATGATTGTAATTTTTTTATCAATTTATAGATCTTGCACTAATTTTGCGGCAAGTTTAATCTCTAATCCACGCCTCAAGCAGCCTATTCTTCACTAACTGATCATATGATGCACACTAAATTTCGTTCTTTTTTGGTTGTGTTGCTTTGTGCAACTTTTCTTTCACAAGCCCAAGCGCAACTCAAAACCTTCAATGAAGGCGATCAAAACCTTCACTTGGGTATTGGATTATTAAACTTCTACTATTCAAGCAGTTACGTTGGGATTCTCCCGCCTGTTAATGCCTCCTACGAAATTGGACTGGCAGATTTGGGCGACGCTGGCGTAATTGGAGCCGGACCGTTTTTGTCCTATGCCACTGCGCGTACCCCCAAGTACAATTATTCCGGGGGAGAATATTGGTGGCGCTACACCTACATTTCTGTAGGTGCAAGGGGCATGTACCACTACAACTTCTTTAATGACGAACGCTTCGATCCATATTTTGGTTTGATGTTGGGTTATACTTTCTCCAACTATACCTACAAAGACACCGGATCAGGAACATATTATTCCAATTACAGAGCTGATTCTGGTTTTTTAAACCGTGCTTTTTTTGGTGGCGTTCGTTACAAAGTTTCCGACAAATTTGGCTTGTACGGCGAATTGGGCTGGGGTTATACCTTGCTCAACATCGGTCTTAACCTGAAATTCAGGTAATAATTCTTGAAATATACTTTACGCCGCCAGATTTTGTGCATAACGATCTTTATAAATCTTTATAAATCAGCGAAATCCATCCTGATTTATCCACAAAATCCGGCGAATCCTGGTATAAAATGATTCCACCGTCTGCCTGTGCAAACAAGCAGACGGTTTTTTTTATGGCACATCCGCACATTGCGCTATCTTTGCGGTTCACCATTTATTTTACAGCGATTGGAAGCGATACCTACCGTCGAAACTGCCAAAAGTCTCGGCCTTACTTCGGAAGAATTTTTCAAGATTATCGAAATTCTTGGACGGAATCCCAATTTTACCGAACTGAGTATTTATTCGGTAATGTGGAGCGAGCATTGTTCCTACAAAAACTCCATCCTTCAGCTCAAAACCCTTCCGCGTAAAGGCAAGCGCCTGCTGGTAGAAGCAGGTGAAGAAAATGCTGGATTGGTGGATATTGGCGATGACCTGGGTTGTGTTTTTAAAATAGAAAGTCATAACCATCCATCGGCCATAGAACCCTATCAAGGTGCTGCAACCGGGGTAGGAGGCATCCATCGAGATATTTTTACCATGGGCGCTCGACCCATTGCGGCCCTCAACAGCCTTCGGTTCGGCGACCCCGACAATCCGCGCATGAAGCGATTGATCACCGGGGTTGTCAAAGGCATTGGCGATTACGGCAATTGCTTTGGCGTACCAACCGTGGGCGGTGAAGTATATTTTTATCCTTGTTACAACCACGATATTCTGGTAAATGCCATGTCGGCCGGCATTCTGAAAAAAGGTCAAACCGTGAGTGCAACGGCTGGCGGACCCGGAAATCCGGTGTTTATTGTGGGTTCTGCAACGGGAAAAGACGGAATCCATGGCGCTACTTTTGCTTCTGCCGACTTGTCGGAAGATTCACATGAAGACCTGCCTGCTGTTCAGGTTGGGGATCCATTTCAGGAAAAACTGCTCCTGGAAGCAACCCTCGAGGCCATCCAAACTGGCGCCATTGTAGGCATGCAAGACATGGGTGCGGCGGGAATAACTTGTTCTACTTCCGAAATGAGCGCAAAAGCAGGCTGCGGCATGCGCATTGATTTGAGTAAAACACCCACCCGGCAGGAAAATATGAAAGACTGGGAAATTTTGCTCTCTGAAAGTCAGGAACGCATGCTCATTGTTGGTAAACCCGGACAAGAGGCTGTTTTAAAAGCTGTTTTTGATAAATGGGATCTGCCCTGTGCTGAAATTGGAGTTACCACCGATACCGGCCGCCTGGAATATCATTATCAAGGCCAAAAAGTGGCCGATGTACCCGCCGAAAGCCTCGTGTTGGGCGGGGGCGCACCCGTATACGTGCGTGAACAGAAAAAACCTGAATATCTGACAAAAATTGAAAGCTTTGATATTCAATCCGTTGCAGAACCATCCAATTGTCTCGAGGCTGCCCAAATAATATGGAATTCACCCAATGTAGCCTCAAAAAACTGGATCACCCAGCAATATGACTCCATGGTGCGTACCGGCACCATGACCACCAACCGGCCAGCTGATGCCGCCGTTGTATATGTAAAGGGAACTCAAAAAGCACTGGCACTCACAACCGATTGTAATTCAGCTTATGTACACGCCAACCCATACATTGGCGCCATGATTGCCGTATCAGAGGCGGCCCGTAATATTGTGTGCAGCGGCGGAGAACCAGTTGCCATCACCAATTGCCTCAATTTTGGGAACCCTTATAATCCGGAAGTGTACTACCAGTTTGCAGAAGCCATCCGAGGCATGGGTGAAGCCTGTCGCAAATTTGAAACTCCGGTTACAGGTGGTAATGTGAGCTTCTACAACCAATATACCGACAAAAATGGCGAGGTAATCCCCGTTTTCCCTACTCCAACCATCGGAATGCTGGGCATTCTGGATGATTTTAACAACATGATGACCCTCGATTTTAAACAGGCCGGGGACCTGATTTACATCGTTGGTGTCAACCGAAACGACCTGGGTTGCAGCGAGTACCTTCGCCTGGTGCATCACATCGAATGGAGCAATTGCCCTTACTTTAACCTGGATGAAGAATACGCCCTGCAACAAACAATTCAAAAATTAATTCGTGCTGGCTTGTTGCAATCTGCCCACGATGTTTCAGAGGGAGGAATTTTTGTTGCCCTGCTGGAAAGTGCAATGCCGCAAAATATCGGATTCCAAGTATTGAGCGATATGCATTTACGTAAAGACGCGTGGCTGTTTGGAGAGTCCCAAAGCAGGGTTTTGGTTTCGGTGCTGGCCGAAAAACGAGGTGAATTTGAACAAATGTTGGAACAGACAGGCACACCGTTTTCTCAAATTGGACAAACTACCGGACAATCGGTTGTAGTGGATGGCGCCGACTGGGGCGAATTGGGTGGCTGGAAGAAAACCTACAACACTGTTTTGAATGACATCATGCAATAAAAACCTGTTGAATTCGGATTTTAACGGGCTCGCATTGATGCTCTTCATCCATTCAAATAACTGCGATTATGCGTTTAAAAAATCATAATATGAAATTGATCAAGTCTGTTTTTACCTTGTTTTTTCCTTTGCTGGGTATGCTTGCAGCCTGTAATGCAAATGCAGGTCATGCCTTGAAAGGAACCATTGCCAATGCCGCTAATCAGCAAATAGTATTGGAACAATCCCATTTTGACCGTTCAAGCGTACCAGTCGGGCGGGCGACTGCCGATGCAGATGGCAAATTTGAAATAAAACTTGAAAAACCATTTGAAGAAGGCTTGTACCGCCTGAGTGTAGGCGCCAAACGGTTGTACTTTATTCTCAATGGCCAGGAAAATGTGGTGGAACTCAATGCCGATCTGAATACCATCGATCGATTGGAAGTGCAGGTAAAAGGATCTCCAACCTTTGAATGCTACACCAACATCATCAAGGATTTGATTAAAAATCCTTTGAAGGGCCCGGAAGATGCAAAGGCAAAAATTGAAACCGCTTGTACGCCCTTGATGCAGGTTTTCCTCACCACCCAGCTGTTGGGCTCCAATCCTGCCGCATTTATGGACGATTTTAAAGCAAAATCCAAACTCCTGGATGAAAAAATGCCGGGTTCAAAATATGCTTCCGATTTTAAAACCCTCATCGCCCAGGTAGAAGCGCAAGTAAACCAACAACAAGGGGAAGAACTGGTAAAAGTGGGCCAGGCTGCTCCTGAAATCAGCCTGCCAGGCACCGATGGCAAAGTCCGCAGTCTTTCTTCCCTCAAAGGCAAAGTCGTTTTACTCGATTTCTGGGCAAGCTGGTGCGGCCCATGCCGCCGCGAAAATCCACATGTGGTGGAAATGTACAACAAATACAAAGACAAAGGCTTTGAAGTGTTTTCAGTTTCGCTCGACGGCGCCGACCCCCGTATGAAAATGTCGCCTGAACAAATGGAGCAAAAAATGGCTGAAGGCAAAGAA
>JAGWYI010000157.1 GCA_018969455.1 Bacteroidota bacterium
AATTTCTTCTGCGACCCAGTCTTCGATGTTTTTGGTGTTGCTGGAAAAGTTCACGCCCACACCCACTATGGTTTTTCCCAGTTCCCAGGCGTTTGGGTCGTTTTGGGGCTTATATTCTTCGCCATGTGCGTTTTTGCGTGTGATGTACATCCCAAATCCTATACAATCAGTGTGGAACACGTGAATGATTGCTGCCCGTATAGTGGAAGTTATCCTAAATCTGCGTGTTGATTTTAAATATTTTAAGGGAGAAGAAGCGTAGGAGCGCAACTCAGGTCCTGATTTGGGTGAAATGCATAGCAGGCTTGATGCAGCCAAATTGGGTGAGGACTTATTTTTTAGGGCTTGGAGTGCAATAAAATTTATCAAGGCTTTGCAAAATTGCATCCAATGCGCTTATCTTTGCACCCGCTTTCCGAAAGGTTGGTAAAATTGGCGCGATAGCTCAGTTGGTCAGAGCGTGCGATTCATAATCGCAAGGTCGGGAGTTCAAGCCTCCCTCGCGCTACAAAGCAGTGAAACCGCCTGTGCCACTTGGCCCAGGCGGTTTTCATTTTGTCGGGTTTTCTTTCAGCAGACGGGGAATTATTGAAAGCCTATGGGTTTTTTACCTTCTTTTCCTGCCCGTTTTAGTTCAGCCATACGGATTGCAGCGACAGCAGCCTCAATGCCTTTGTTTCCGTGGCTACCTCCGGCCCTTTCAGCAGCCTGTTCTTCGTTATTGGGCGTTAAAACACCGAATATAAAGGCCCTTCCACTTGCGATGCTCAGGTTCATCAGGCCATTGGCAACTGCCTGATTGATGTATTCATCGTGTTGTGTTTCACCTTTTATGACACATCCCAGGCAAATAACAGCATCGGGGTTGTGTTTTCCTGCAAGTATGCGCGCGCCAGCGGGCAACTCGAATGCGCCTGGAACCTGTAGTGTGTAAATGTTTTCGGGTTTTGCGCCGTGGGCCAATAAGGTTTCATAACAGCCATCATACAGGGCATGTGTGATGTTGGGGTAATAGTCAGAAATGACGATTCCAAACTGCATTTCCGATGCATCGGGAATGTTGGAGGCGTCATAATTAGACAAATTTTTGGATGCAGAAGCCATTATTCAGCAGGTTTACGGGTGAAGGCATAAAGCGGCTTACCAAGCACAAATGTTCCTTTTTCTTCCGGATTTTGTTCTACCAGGTTATAGATGGTAAGCGTATCGTGTTTGGCGCTGTATTTAAAGGAGCAAATTTTCTCTGAACCTTCTTTTTTGGAATTTCGAAGCGTGATTACATCAAGGTACGGGCCGGCAACAAAGCAGTCGCCTCCGGTACATATTTCATATCGATCGTAATCTTTAAATTTTTGGATAAAACCGCCCGGGGTAAAAAGAATGTTGTTTTCCGATGGTTTTCCTACCCTTGTAAAAGCGCCGCTAAACAGGTTGTGGTTGAGTGCAGTTAGGAAGGAACGGTAGCCATCGGCAGCGCCAGCCTTGGATTTGATGTAGCGATCGATATAAGTTCCGCTTGGGGCCGCGTCGAAAACGGTGATGTCCATTTCTTTTTCTTTATTGCCCAAAACCATGAAAATGGATGTTTTTTCGCCGCGTGCGCCCACAATTTCAAGGGTATCTGCCCGCATTTTAAAGGGCAATTTGAAATTTTCAAACCCGTTGAAGCATTCTACGCTATCCTTAAAAACCGGGCTAAAAGAAAAAGCGTAAGCGTAGGGCAAATGCGTTTCGTTCATGGCTTGCAACACCGAGCCGTATTGATTGGCGCGTCCGCAAAAATCGATGTTTACCCAATGTCCGGCAAGGGCATTCAGCACTTCTTCCGGAGAATTAGGACCCTTTGAACCCTTGGTTTGTCCGGCATCGGAAGCGCATCCTGTCCACAAAATGGCCAGCAAGGGTAAAATTCTATAAATCTTGTTCATGTCAGGAAATGTCAAGTTTGTTTTAAATATTTAATTTTCACAAAAAAACGGGGGTCTTTGGCGCCAATCTTTCGTGCTGCCTCTGGCGAAAGAATCAATTCGATGTTGTGTTCATATCCTTCCGGTATTCGACCGATCACTTTGGCATACACCGTTCGGCTGTAAATGGGGTTGGTTACGGCCAATACAGAGCCGATGGCTGCATCTCGGTGCAATGCGTACAAGTCGCCTTTTTCTTTGCTATCCCGCTGCCAAAAACACACTCCTTGCGCATCCTGTTCTTTCAATTTTTGTTTTTCGTTGTTAAACTGATTGCGCAGGGTGTTGGATACAGCTGCGGGCCTTGCTGGTCGCCACTCCGGGAGGATGCCATTTTTATCCATCCACCCCATCAAAATCAATTGTCCGGGATGTATTTGTTCCGATCGCATGCGGTTTCGCTTAATGATCGAATCAACGGGCATGTCGAAATGGCGTTTACAAATTTGGTAAAGGTTGTCGCCATTTTGTACCACATAATAAATGGGTACATATTTCCAGGTACGAAAATTGGCGGTTTTATACCGCAAAATAGCGCGATTGGGCAAGGGGATTTTTACTGTAGTTCCGGTTCGCAGGGTAGGATCGTTGCGGAATTGCGGATTGTAATTGTACAGTTCCTCCAGACTTAAACTGTAATAACGGGCGATGGAAAAAAGGGTTTGTTTGGGCTTTACTGGATGAAAAACTACCTTTTTCCCACCTTCAATGGCCATAAGCAGGGTGTCACGGAAGTTTAGAACCGGCGTTGCCGCTTCCCGTTCAGGCGTTTGGGCGCTCATCACTCCTGTGTACAGCAGGCAGCTTATCAGGATCAGCTTAAGCCCTATTGAACGCATAATTTCGAATTGAAATGATATAAATCCTTGCATCTCAGAAAGTTGAAATTCAAACATCCGTTTTAGATCCTGCTGACTACCAGATTTCTGGATAAATTTTCCGGTTTATTGATTTCCTTCGCTGCAAAAATACAGTCTTCGTTTCAAAGGATTTCATAACAATACTTAAATCATGATTTTAGGCGTCATTCCGGCACGATATGCATCTACCCGTTTCCCTGGCAAACCTCTGGTAGAAATTCAGGGTAAAACCATGATCCAAAGGGTATATGAACAGGCATCGCAATGCGGTCGCTTACAGGAATTGGTGGTTGCAACCGACGATGCACGCATTTTTTCGCATGTGCAAGATTTCGGTGGCAAGGCCCTTATGACCAGTTCGGAGCACCCGAGCGGCACAGATCGTTGTGCCGAACTTGCCTTGAAACGACCCGATGCTACCCACATTGTGAACATTCAAGGCGATGAGCCTTTTATTTTGCCCCAACAAATAGATTTACTGGTAAATACTTTACTCGAATCGCCCGATGTGGAAATTGCCACCCTTGCCAAAAACATCGAAGAGGCGCATGCCCTTTTTGATCCCAATTGTGTAAAAGTAGCATTCAACGCACAGGGTAAAGCCATTTATTTCAGTCGGCACCCCATTCCTTATTTGAGGGGCCTGGATCCCGCAAACTGGATTGATGCCTTTACTTATTTCAAGCACATCGGGTTGTATGGATTTAAACGCGAAACTTTATTGGCATTAGCGCAGCTGAAACCCACTCCGCTCGAACGCGCCGAATCGCTGGAGCAATTGCGTTGGCTCGAACACGGGTATTCCATTCATGTGGGCATTACCTCTTGGGAAACCCAGGGAATTGACACCCCGGCTGATTTGGATCGCTTCGTTTAGTTGGCGAGCGCAGTATCGGGTGCGGGTTCCAATAATTCGTATTGTCCCACTTTGCTGGTCATAACCCTTGCCTTACCCTTGCGACTGCGACCAATGACGGGCAAAAATTTGGCATTCCACACCATTTCTTCGGCTGTATATGACCTGCGAATGTGTACCATTTGCTGATTGCCTTCATCTGTCCCTTTTACCAGAATCAAAAACTCGGCGCCTGCGTCCTGTAAATCCTGGCTGGAAAAACCATACAGCGGACTGTTCTCATTCAAATCATGTACGATGGTCCAGGACAAAGAAAAGAATGATATTTTGCTGATTTCCAGGGCCAAGGCATAAAATCGGCGATTTAATACCCCCGATTCGTCTCTTTGATTCAAGGTTACGATCACCTGAACTTCTGTTTCTATAAGTTCGCTGCGGGCAGCATTAATCATGCGGAACATCAGCGCCATACCAGAGCGATAAGGCGAAACCAGGAGCTTGTCGCTGAAGGCAATGCGCGCGACCGGGCGGGAAAATCGACCATAAAGCAGGCCGGATACCAGGGCGAAAATGAGTAATCCCAAAAACGATTCAACAGATGCTACCAGATTGGTCAGAATGCCAGTAGGACTAATATGGCCGTATCCTACAGTGGTTAGAGTTTGACTGCTGAAAAAATAGGCTTGCATGAAATTATGTCCAAAACCTCCCGGCGTAATTCCTTGCAAATGTTCAACCCCCAAACAACAATAAAGGAGGGAAAAAATCAGGTTGACCAAGATGAAGCTGGTAAAAATATAGAGAAAAAAGGTCCAACCCGGCATCATCATCAAATTAAAATAGGTGTTATCCCAAAGGCCAAATCGTTCACGTTCAACATTAAATACACCATCGGGATTCATCATGCGCCCCGAATCGGTAAGGGTTTTGCCAAACCCCAGTTCTTGCTCGGGGGGCTTGTTGGAAACACGCTTGATGATTTTGGGAAGAATGCTCATGGAACCTGTTGCTATTTTGGGTTAAAAATAAAGGACTTATTCAAACAAATGTGCCGCATATAGGTTTAAAGTACACTCTGGATTTGCAGAAAGCCCGTTCGAACTTAAGCTTAAGAAAACAAATGGTCTGTTTATCTTATTTTGTATCTAATTTGCGTCCATGAAACAAAGTGCAATTGTTTGGTTTCGGCAGGATTTACGGCTTCACGACAATGAAGCCATTTCTACGGCGCTCAAAATGGCCGAGGAAGTCATACCGGTATTCGTTTTCGATGAACGGGTTTTCAAAGGTACAACGCGCTTTGGATTTCCCAAAACCGGCGCATTTCGCGCTCAGTTCATGCTGGAAAGCGTGGCTGAATTGCGTTCCGGTTTGCAAGAGCTGGGAAGTAACCTGCTTGTACGCGTAGGCCGCCCGGAGTGTATAATCGCTGAAATCGCGCAGCAGCGAAAGGTTTCCTGGGTGCTTTGTAATCGGGAACGCACGCAGGAAGAAGTGTTTGTGCAGGATGCACTAGAACAGAAATTGTGGACGTTTGGGGTGGAACTGCTGTATACCCGGGGTAAAATGTTGTACTACACCCAAGATTTACCGGTGCCTGTGCATCATACGCCCGATACCTTTACCCAGTTTCGGAAGGAGAATGAGTCCATTACACCAGTTCGTCCGCCTTTGCCTACTCCGAGTTCCATGCCGCCACTACCCGGCAGCCTGGATCCTGGCGAAATGCCTTCGCTCGAATCATTCGGGCATGAAACGCCACAACAAGACCAGCGAACCACCCTACATTTTAAAGGCGGTGAACGCGAAGGTCTTAAAAGATTGCGCTATTATTTTTGGGAAAAAGATCTGATAGCCCAATACAAGGAAACACGCAATGGATTGCTGGGTAGCGACTATTCCTCCAAGTTCTCCCCCTGGCTTTCCGCAGGTTGCCTGTCTCCCAAACTCATTTATCACGAAATAAAAAGATACGAACGCGAACGCGTCGCCAACGAAAGTACCTATTGGCTTTTTTTCGAATTGCTTTGGCGCGATTACTTTCGGTTGCTTGGGAAAAAATATGGAAATAAAATTTTCTTAAAAGGCGGACCGCAAAGCAAAAATATGCGCCAACTCAAAAACAACCATGAGCTGTTTAAAGTGTGGGCTGAAGGCAAAACCGGCATTCCCTTCATCGATGCCAACATGCGCGAGCTGAATACCAGCGGTTTTATGAGCAATCGCGGTCGACAAAATGTGGCCTCTTTTCTGGTCAAAGACCTAAAAGTAAACTGGCAAATGGGCGCTGAATACTTTGAAAGCCTGCTTATCGACTACGATCCCTGCTCCAATTGGGGAAACTGGAACTATGTAGCCGGCGTAGGAAGCGACCCCAGAGAGGATCGGTATTTCAATATTCTGACGCAGGCGCGCAACTACGATCCGCGCGGTTCCTATGTGCAACATTGGTTGCCCGAACTGGCCAAGGTGCCTCAGGAAAAAATTCACAGACCCGATTTGATTTCTTCGCTGGATCGTCAGGAGTATAAACTGAACGGTTATCCAAAACCCATTGTTCGGGTAGAAAAGTGGATTCATTAGGCGTTGCCAAGGTGCTGAACTGCGTTTGGCATTCCCAATACTGTAAAAGCAATCGACTGCAGAAGATAATGGCATCCCCTCAGGCCTGAATCGCTGTCCGCAAATATTGGTTCAAGACACTGCTTGCCTGGCAATATTCTGCAACAAATGCGGGAAAATCGGGGCGAAAGACGGTTTCAGGATCCATTTCTGCCATATAATAGAACTGCTTGTTGGCGATCAGAGGATATTGCGTTACCAAAGATTTGAACTCGGAGGGCAGTACTTTGTTCTTTTCTCCCTTAATTTCCCCGTATTTTTCTTTAAAATCGGGCGCTTCCACGAGGGACATAAACATTTCAGGGTCTTGGGCTATGGTTTTGCGTAAACGAAGCAGGGCGTTTTTATCCAACATATAGGCGCCTCCTCCAATCATCAAATTTCCAAATTCGAGGTGAATGTAATACCCGGGCACGTCTACCGCTTTTTTCCCGGAAGGATTGATGATGGCTGCCAGGTTGGTTTTGTATGGACTTTTATCGTTTGAAAAGCGGGTATCGCGGTAAATGCGCGGAATGCTTTCTTTTGCAGTTGTTTTTAGTGCAGGCTCGAACGACTTTATGGCCTCGATGATGGCTTCAACGGTAGTTTCCCAGGGTATTTTAACACTTGCTTCATAGCGTGGTTTGTTTTTGTCAAACCAGTCTTTGTTGTTGTTTTGGCTCAACTCATAGAGAAATTGAAGGGTTTCGGCGGTGATCATTTATCAGTAAGTTTTTGAATAAGATCTTGAATGCGTTTGCGTTCATCCCGTTTTTGCAATACGGTGGGGGGGGCAGCGCGTTCCGCACAGTGCAGAAGGCTGCATCGTTGGCAGGTAACATTGATGTCGCGTTGCGGAATTTTGGGGTCGTTCCAAAAAGCGATGCTGTTTTGGGCATGTTCATCAAGTAAAACACCAAGCATTACACTTACGCTACGGCCTACCGTAGGATAGCCGTGTTTGGCAAGGGCAATCACCAGATATTCTTCACCACTGTCGATAAAACGCGCACGTTGCACGCCCGAAAGGGCTTCGCCGTCATCGGCTTTCCCATCCTTTATTTTATTTAAAAGGTTGATCGATAGCCATCTTCGGCAATAATGCTCGTGTAATCCGGTGGCATGGGGTTGATGACGCCGGTTGAGGTGCAATTCCTTGTCGATTTCAAAACTGTTCGCTTCGATGTCGTGAATAATGCGAATAAAAAAGACTTTATCCAGTTTAAAATCGTGGGTCAGGATGTTAAAACGTTGAAAGAGTACTTCGGGGCTGGCCTGGTACTTTGTCATGAGTGTGAGCAAGAAGCGACCATCCCATTCGGGTTGGGCAAAAAACTGCTCGATATCCAGTTTAAATTCTTTGTGGTTGATGAGGATGGCAACCGCAAAATAAGCGGCCAAATAATTGTTCAATACGGCTTCAAAACTATCAATGCGGGTCAAATTCGAGCTCAAAGGGCGTTCTTTTAGTTGTAAGGCATTGAACCCGCATTCCTTGGCCAGCTGAAAAGCCCGCTGCCGTTCGCTCAGTTGAGGATTTAGTAAAAGTCGTTTTTTAAATGGATTGTAAACCGAACGAACGCTTTGGAGTTCAGGATGCTTTGAAAGACTTTGATAATCAATTTTATACCCATAGTGATTGGTTAGTATTTCAGCTAGCTTATCTCCGGGCACACCACCCTTATCGGGCAATTGATGCTGCTCAACAAAGTCATCCGCAACGGTTTCAATCTCATCAAAATAATTCACACGCAGCTCTTGATACGCGCGCAGGGCTGCAAAAAAGAAGTGTTCATCGCGCAGGGAATAGTTTCGGGCGATTTCGAGCAGAGCTGAGATAAACGCATTCACGCGATCGGGGGCACGCGCGATAATTTCTATAACTTGTTGAATTTCAATTCCGAATAAATCGAGCGGAATTTCATTTAAAAAATTGGATTTTAGCAGGTCTCCTATTGGGGCGAATTGTTTGGTTAATTCTGGTGAGGAAAGAAACGCCGTATCTACTCCGAAAGCAGCTGCCAGACGAATCTGATTTTCGGGTTGTGGATATTTTTTCCCCTTTTCGATTTCGTTGA
>JAGWYI010000158.1 GCA_018969455.1 Bacteroidota bacterium
TCATCGACGACGAAGCGGCTTTCCGCTGGTTAGCCGATCAAATGAAATACAAAAAAGACAAAATGCGCGCCGGCCGCTTTGAAATCCAGCCCGGCTGGAGCACCCGCGATTTGATCAAACACCTGCGCAACGGCGAACAAGCACCGGTTAAAGTGGTGTTCAACAACGAACGCCTCCTGGAAGATGTTGCCGGGAAAGCCGCCCGATTCATCGAGCCCGATTCGCTCTCGCTGCTCAACGTGATGCGCGACCCGGCATTTTTGACGGAAATTGGCTACACACCCGAAACCCTGATGTCGATTTTTATCCCAAATACCTATGAAATGTATTGGAACACCGATGCCAAAGCCTTCATCAAGCGGATGCTCAAAGAACATGACGCATTTTGGGACAAAAACGAGCGCCGCAGCAAGGCGCAGGCCCTGCACCTCACGCCCGAGCAGGTGTACACCCTCGCATCCATCGTGGAACGCGAAACCAATTACGTGCCGGAAAAACCCACCGTGGCGGGCGTGTATCTCAACCGCCTGAAAATCAACATGAAACTCCAGGCTGACCCCACCTGCGTGTTTGCGAGCCGGGACTTCACCACCCACCGGGTGACCGATTATCACCTCAGTTTTCCTTCGCCCTACAACACCTATCTGCACGAGGGATTGCCACCCGGACCCATCAGCATGGCCTCGATTCCCAGCATTGATGCTGTTTTAAATTTCGAAAAACACGATTATCTTTACTTCTGCGCAAAACCCGATGATTCGGGCACGCACGCATTTGCAGCAACCCTGGCCGGACACAATGTCAATGTAGCCAAATTCCGCGCCTGGATGCGCGCACAAGGATATTGATCTATACACCTAACCGGTTTTGAATGTGTTGTTTTTAGTAAATTTTCAAAAATCAGCAACGTCCATCCTGAGTTCTATAAAATCCATAAAATCCTGGCATGCAATATAAATTATTTGGAAAAACCGGCCTCCGCGTTTCCGAGCTATGCCTCGGAACCATGACATTCGGCACCGAATGGGGCTACGGCGCCGACAAAGAAGAAAGCAAACGCATTTTTGATGTGTATGCCCAGGCTGGCGGCAATTTCCTCGATACGGCCAACCGCTACACCGAAGGTACCAGCGAGCGCTTTTTGGGTGAATTCATCCAAAGCGACCGCCACCATTTTGTGGTGTCCACAAAATACACGCTGCGCGACCAAACGGGCGACCCCAACCTGGCGGGCAGCCACCGGAAAAACATGATGCGTTCGGTGGAAGCCAGTTTGAAGCGACTCAACACCGATTTTATCGACGTGTTGTGGGTGCATGCCTGGGATCATTTGACGCCGGTGGATGAGGTGTTGCGCGGCCTCGATGATTTGATTCGCAGCGGCAAGGTGCTGTACCTTGGCGTATCCGACACGCCCGCCTGGGTGGTGAGCATGTCTAATGTGATGGCCGAATTGCGCGGCTGGACGGCTTTCGCAGGCCTTCAGGTGGAATATTCGCTGTTGCAACGCACCGTGGAGCGCGATTTGTTTCCCATGGCCCAACATTTCGGCATGAGCGTAACGCCCTGGGGCGCCATCGGCGGCGGCGCACTCACCGGCAAATACCTGCAAGGCGCCAGCGGCAGACTGGCCGAAAACAGCGCACGCCGCAGCACACGCAGCAACGAAATTGCCGCAAAAGTGCTGGAAGTAGCCGCCAGACTCGGCGTGGAACCCGCTCAAGTGGCCATCAACTGGACGCGCCAGCAAAACCCCGGTTTGCAGGTGATTCCCCTCGTGGGCGCGCGCACTGCAACCCAATTGGAAAGCACCCTGGCTAGCCTGAATTTTACCCTCGATGCCGAATCAATGGAGGAATTGGATGCGGCCAGTGCCGTTCCCAAGGGATTTCCCCATGAATTTTTGGCCGGCGATGGCGTGCGCGAGCTCGTATACGGCGGCAAGTACCAACAAATTCAGCACAACCTTCCGCATAAATAATTGATAACCATGAAATTACTTCAAATTGGAACCGGTCCTGGCATCGGTTTGGCGGTAGCCCGGAAATTCGGAAAAGCGGGCTTTGAAATTCTGATGGTCGCTCGGAATGCCGAAAAGCTGGAGGGCTTCAAATCCGAACTCGCAGCAGAAGGCATTGTGGCTCAAGGTTTTGCAGCCGATATCGCCGATGAGGCTGCTTTCGGCGCTGTTTTACAGGAAATCGTTGCCCAACATGCCGACATTGAAGTGCTGCATTACAACGCCAGCGCTTATAATCCGGCAACGCCGACCAACATGTCGATTCCGGTGATGATCAGCGACTTTAAAACCAGCGTGGTGGGGGCTGTGATTGCGGTTCAGGCCGTTTTTCCGCAGATGGAGGCCCGGAAGCAGGGCCATATTTTGTTGACCGGCGGCGGGACGGCTTTAAAAGCGCCTGCAATGTTGGCTTCCTTGGGTATTGGCAAGGCGGGATTGCGCAATTTGGCGTTTTCGCTCGCGGAGGAGTGCGCGCCCGCGGGTGTACACGTGGCGACCATTACGATTTCCGGCATGGTAAAGCCTGGTACACATTTTGATCCGGAATTGATTGCCGGGGAATTTTGGCGTTTGTACCAGCAGGTGCCGGATGATTGGGAGACGGAGGTGGTGTGGTAGGGGGCCGAAGTATTAAATTCCCCACCCCGAAAAAGCATGTTTACCAGCCTCAAGCGCAATCAATCCTCTTTTTTATTTCGCTGGAAAGGCAGTGATGAGCCTGGGTGTTTCGGTATCATTGTTCAGGATCCAGACCGAAACGATGCAAGGGTTTCGCTGATCGGGCGTTTCAAGGTCACATTCCAGGGTGTATTTTTTCCCGAATGGGGTGGCCGTATGTGCAGCAATTTCCCTTTCTGTTGCGTGCTTTTTTAATGCGGCTTCAAAAATGCCCGGGTTGTTTTCATCAAATCCAAAGCTTTTAAAGAATGCTGCTTTGTGTTTCCCTATTTCATGGGAGTTGCTCAGTAAGTAGTCGTTTATCTTGCTTTCATCCACCGAGGCCTTTTCCCTATTTGGCATTTTCATGGGCTTGTTTCAATTTGATTTGCGTGCGCATAGCCGTTTCAACGATGCTGGAGCCGTTCACGATAAATTCTACTTCATAGGCTTTCCCGTGGTCGTAGATGTGTACCACGCTTCCAATGGAACCTTCGGGTACCGTGCCGATGTTGCTTTCAGCAATTACCATATCGTGTTCTGCGATTGCCAGAGAGTTTTCCGACACATCCCCAAAATCAATTTTGGGCAAGGTTTCTACAATTTCAACGGTTTGAACACTCAGGTGGATGATGCTCAGGAGCAAGTCTAAAATGTAACGGGGATTGCCCACTTCCTCTGCCCAGTCATTCGGGTCGTTTTTGATGCCACTGGCTTTGTCGATGGTGCGCTGGTAGCGTTCCATGATCCACTCGATGGCAGATTTTCCGTTGACTACATACGCATAAGCCTTTGCTGGAATGTTGGAAACGGTTATTTGGCTGTTGTAAAGGATGGTATCGATTTGCCCTTTCTTGGGGAAACGCATTTTTTGAACCTTGAAATTGCCGCTGTTGCCCCCGCTGACTTCTACCCCCGGATAAGGCGGTATGGTTTCGTAATTGAGGTGCAAATCTGCCAATTGTCGTCCTGCTCTGCTGAACTTCCAAAAATCCCGAACCTCCTCCACGAGGGGAATGCGGGGCAACATTTTCTTTAAATCGTTGGCGAAGGCGCTGCGGTAATCGGGGCTGTGCAAAATGCCATACACGTAATAGAAAATATCTTCCTTGCCTACATTTTTGCCATAAACCGTTCTGGCGCGCTCCAGGATAAAATCGGAAATGCCGTCTCTTCGGATGTAATCGCTTTCTCCGGCGTCGTCAAACAAGCCGGGGCTGTTTCTTTCGCGCTTTTCGTAGTAGTAGAGGGGAAAGGCTTGTGTATCCCCGTTGAAATGCAAGTCGGGAATATGGTCAGTCATTAAAATACTTCCGTCTTTATAGTTTGCCGACACACAGATCACCAGGTTTTTCAGGGAGGGGTTTGGGAAAAGTTTAGGGATCTGATAAACCATATCATTCAGTTCTTGCGCAAAATATAGATGCTGCTTAAAAAATGGACGATAAAGGGCTGTAACAACCGATTCGCTTTTAAACCGGATTTCCTTATTCCGCAACAAATCATTTTTTAACCCTCTATTCCAGGTGACTTTCGTTGTTTCGAAGTCAAGGAATTGATCCATTTTTAATTCTGACTTGCCTTTTTTTGCAGATTGGTATTTTAGGCGTTGATTTTCATAGAATAGAATGAATTCTTTGATTGTTTCAATCAGATTAAAAACGTTAGAGTTATAGCAATAGGCGTCTCGCGCAGATGCTAAACCACGAGTGTAATAAGGAACAAAAAAGGATTGTTTTAATTCATCATTCTTATCCCCAATCGGAATAAAGGTACCAAACAAGTCATTTCTATGGCTGATCCAATCGCCCTGTTCATTGGGTTGCAGGGTTTTCCAGCCCATTAGAGGGTTGCCAATCGACTTGAATTTCCGGACGATGGCCAATTTTTCTTCTCGGTTCAAATAGTCGCCAATGTCGTGGTAATGAATGGTTGCTTTTTCGGCCTTGACACGGGGGCGCTTCACCAGCAAGGTGATCGCAATGGGTGTTCGGGAGCCAGAGCCAAAGATTTTACCGCCTTCTTTTCTGCTGAGTTCCCCGCTGGTACGTTGGTTGCCCCGGAGGTTAAAGACCCAAATGCTGGAGAATTCGTTTTCAAGGGTTTTTCGGAATCCTTCGGCGCTGTTGCCGTCTAGCCATGCGCCGTTGCTCACGAAGGCGATTACGCCGCCGTGTTCTGGATCGAGGCGGTCGGTACTCCAGCGAAAAGCCTTGATGTAGGAGTCGTACAATGCGTTTTTATTGGTTGCATTTGCCAATTTGGCGTATGTATTTGCAATTCGTTTATCGAGTTTTTCGTATTTTTGATTTTGTGCATTGTCGTTGGCCGATTTTTGGCCAACAGAATACGGCGGATTGCCCATAATTACCCGAAGGGGTGCTTTCTGCTGCCTTTGTACCCGTTCCGAGTTTTGCGGGAACATTTCAGAGAAAAGTTTTTGGCTGTCATCTGTTTCACCCAATTGGAATGTATCGGTCAGGACAATGCCTTCAAAGGGTTCATAAGCGGCATCATGGCCTTTTTGGTCGTGGTAAGCGTTTTCAATGTTTACGGCCGCGATGTAATAGGCTAAGAGTACAATTTCGTTGGCGTGCAGTTCGCGGTGGTATTTGCGTTCCAGGTCCTTGGATTGAATCAGGCCACTTTGCAGCAAACGGGTCATGAACGTACCGGTTCCGGTGAATGGATCGAGCACATGAACGTTTTCGTCGGAAATGCTGCGTCCGAATTCCATTTGCAGCACATCGTTAACGGAATGAATGATGAAATCGACCACTTCCACCGGGGTGTACACGATGCCCAGTTGTTCCACCATTTTAGGGAAGGCGGTTTTGAAGAAGTTGTCGTAAATGCGGATGATGATTTTTTGTTTGGCATCTGCATTGTCGAGGTCGGAGATGTTGCGTTTTACCGAATCGTAGAATTTTTGGAGTCGCAGCGATTCTTCGGCAATTGATTTTTCCTGCAATGCATTCAGCATGGACTGCATGGCTGCAGAAACGGCGTTGGTTTCGGTAAACGAATAGCCTTCGAACAGGGCTTCAAAAATGGGTTTGGTAATGATGTGTTGTGCCAGCATTTCCACTGCCTGGGCTTCTGAAATACCGGGGTTGATGTTTTTTTGCAATCCTTTCAGGAAGTTATCAAATGCCTGACGTTGTTCTTTGCGGTTTTCGATGAGGAAAGAGATGCGTTCAATTTGGCGTTCGGCAATTTGTGCCACTTCGGCCGCCCAGTCCTCCCAATAAGCCCTGTCGCCCACTTTTTTAACCATCCGGGCAAACACCAGTGATTGCAGTTGTTCAAACTGCAAGGCTAATTGTCGGCCAATGTCTTTGGTGGTTTCGTAGCTTGCAGCGTCTTCTTTGACTTCCCATGCGCTGCCGTCTTCATCGAAAGTGTATTCCGGGCGACCGATCAGGATGTTTTTGGGTTTTTGCCGGTTCAATTCAATTTTATGAACGGTTGCATTAAAACGGTCGTCATGTGCGCGCAAGGCATTCAGAACCGTCCAAACCACTTTGTATCGTTCGTTGTCATCGAGGGCTTTGTCGGCTTCTACATCGGCGGGAACCACCACCGGAATCACAATATAACCGTATTTTTTGCCGGGCGCTCTGCGCATCACGCGCCCAACGGATTGGACCACATCCACTTGCGAGTTTCGGGCAGACAGGAACAGTACCGCATCCAGGGAAGGAACATCCACGCCTTCGCTCAGCACCCTGACATTGGTAATGATGCGGCATTCATTTCCGGGCGTTTCTTCTTTCAGCCAGGAGAGCATTTGGTCGCGTTCGGGGGCCGCCATGGTTCCGTCCATGTGTTTGGCTTCGGTAGTGACCATTTGTGCCTTTTTTTCGGCGGGCAATTGACTCAAGTAAGCCTCATTGGCGGTGTTGTAGGTCGCTGCGATCTTTTTAGAAGTGGCAATGTTGGCGCAAAAAGCCACAGCCCGTTTCATGGGTTCCGGGTCTGCCTCCTGGGTGATGCCTTGGTCGCCCAAAAACTGTTTGGACAGGGCGTTGACGGTACCGATAATTTTGGAAGCATCATCGGTATTAATTTCGTGTTCATTGTCGGCAATCATGCGCTGTACAGCAGGTGGAACGTCGTTATCGTTCAGGGTAAGAATAAGCACCTTATAATCTGTGAGCAAATCGCGTTCTACTGCTTCGCCAAAGCCGATGCGGTAAATCTCTTCTCCATAGAGGGCTTTATCGTCCATGGAGCAAAGGATGGCATCCGCTGCTGCTGCTTTGCTTTTGGTGTTATCGTCGTAGAGTCTTGGCGTAGCGGTCATGTACATTCGTTTGCTGGACTTGATGAAATCCGCGTCATGCACTTTGGTAAAAGCCGATTCGTCGTCGCCTGCCAGAGAAACGCCGGTAGTACGGTGTGCTTCATCGCAAACGATCAGGTCAAAAGGCGGAAAGCCGTTATGGAGCAGTACTTTTTGGGCTTTTGCAATAACTTCAATGGATTGGTAAGTAGAAAAAACCACGGTTAGCCCGGGGTTTCCATGCTTTTTAATTTGTTCGAATTGGTGGAGAATGAAATCAGCATCTGTAGAAGCCGGAAAAGCCAAATCGACCACACTGAACGAATCGGCATCGTCATTTTTCTTTTTGTGTTTGGTGATGTCGGGGTCGGAACAAATGGCAATTGCATTGATTGGTTCGTTTGCATCGGCGGTCCATTCCCTCAAGGTTTGCCCAAGGAGGGAAATGGAAGGAACGAGAAACAGGATCAGCCCTTTGCCTTTGGTTTCATGCTCGGCAATGCGCAAGGCCGTGAATGTTTTTCCAGTTCCGCATGCCATGATGAGTTTGCCGCGATCATTGGATTTAAAATGTGCGTGGGCTTGCTCCAGGGCTTGTTTTTGGTGCGGTCGGAGTGTTTTTTTTGGCGTTCTTGCTGCTTCTCCGTGAACGCCTGCCTCCAGTTTGTCCCAATCGACAGGCGCTTCAATCAGATCGAAGAGGTTGATGCGCGCGACAGGCGGGTTTTGATTTCGGATTGCTTCCGAGGCATTTGAGCTCCAGCGGTTGGTGGTGGAAATCCACAGTCGATGCGTAAAGTGCGTGGTTTGCGTATGTTCGTTTTTAAAGGTGCGGCTTGAAGTAGAGAGGAAGCTGTCCACTGCGGGCTTGTCAATAGTTGCGTTTTCCTGAAAGCATTTGCATTGAACCGCCCAGTATTCGCCTTCCTGTGTCAGGGTAACCAGGTCAATTCCTGTGTCGTTGCCGCCGAGGTCAAGTTTTCCAGGGAATTCATTCCACAACCAGACATTTTTGAATTTCGAAGCATATTTTGGATCTGTTTGCAGATAAGCTTGCATCAGGCGCTCGAAACGGTCGCCTTTATCGCGTTCGGAGAAGGCAATTTTTCTGTATTTATCTAATATCCTCTGAAAGTTCATTTTTCGCTTTAATTGTTGGTCGGCGCGCTTGAATCGTCAACGCAAAGTGGTTTTGAAAGTAGATGTATTCTAATTCGTTGAAAATCATTTTTTTCATCTGCCCATCCTTCAAATCCATTTTAATCCGGCATTAAGTTTACAACAAAGTAAGCATATCAGGGTGAGGTTTCAAAATTTTTTGGTCAGACAATCGCTTGCTCATTGGTTGATGCCAAGTGCGTAAAATTCGCCTTTGTAAAAATAGAATGCAATACTC
>JAGWYI010000159.1 GCA_018969455.1 Bacteroidota bacterium
ACTGAGCCCTGCCCTTGAACAGATCCTTCGCCTTTTTATACCCCCCTTTGGCATTTTCAATTATCTGGCATCACCTGGGGGGGCATAAAAAGACTCAGGATGACAACGCACGTTGTTTTATGATGCTCAGTTTTCGTTTAACTAATGATCCAGTGAACGTGACAACGTGCGCTGTCATCCTGAAGGCTGTTTCTTGCCCGAACGGATTATTCATTACCACAAATGGCAACGGGCAAGAAACAGACGGAAGGATCTGGCCAGGCGTAACCACCCCAAGCCAAACCCAACAACATGACAGATCTCCTCATCATCGGCGGCGGCATCATCGGCCTTTCCACTGCCTACAAATACCAGTTGCAGTATCCTGAGGCTGAAGTACTGGTACTGGAAAAAGAGCCGGAACTCAGTTTGCACCAAACCGGGCGCAACTCGGGAGTGATTCACAGCGGGATTTATTACAAGCCGGGGTCTTTGAAGGCCCTGAATTGTGTAAACGGGTATGCGCAATTGCTCGATTTTGTGCGGGCGCAGGGGGTGGCGCACGAGGTATGTGGTAAAATCATTGTGGCAACGAATGCTGAGGAGGCGCTGCGCTTGCCGGGTATTCTGGAGCGCGGCACAGCCAATGGGCTGGCGGGTTTGCGCCTCATCGACGCGCAGGAAATACAGGAAATAGAACCGGCGGTTCGCGGGGTGCAGGGCATTTGGGTGCCGCAAACCGGTATTGTCGATTATCCGGGGATGGTTCGGAAAATGGCGGAGTGCATCCGGCAAATCCAGCCCAAAAGCCGGGTTTTGTGTGGCCAGATGGTGCGCAGCATCGAGCAAACTTCGGGCGCGGTGCGCGTGCGTACGCAAGGGCAGGAGTTTCAGGCTGCGCAGGCAATTGTATGTGGCGGCTTGCAGGCCGACCGCCTGGCGCGTATGGACGGGCTGCAGCCAGACTTGCAAATTGTCCCTTTTCGCGGCGATTATTATGATTTAACCCCTGCTGCGGCTACAAAAGTCCGCAATTTGATATATCCGGTTCCTGATCCTGCTTTTCCTTTTCTGGGCGTGCATTTTACGCGTATGGTGCACGGGGGCGTGGAATGTGGCCCGAACGCGGTATTTTCTTTCAAGCGCGAGGGCTATACCCGTACTGCTTTCAGTATGCGCGATGCAGGCGAAGCACTTTCCTACCCGGGCACCTGGCGCTTGTTTGGCAAGCACTGGCGACACGGTTTGGGTGAGTATCAACGGGCTTTTTCCAAACGGCGTTTTCTGACCGCCCTGCAAAGTTTGATTCCCGGTCTGGAAATGCGCGACATTGTTCCTGCGCGCTCGGGTGTGCGGGCGCAGGCGCTCGACCCCCGGGGTGGCCTCATCGATGATTTTGTGATTGTACGCAACGGGCACTGTGTGCATGTGCTCAACGCGCCTTCTCCGGCGGCCACGGCCTGCCTGGCGATTGCGGATACCATTCTTGCGGTGTGAGTGGCTTGCTGCGTAAAACAACAGCGTCATGGGCGCTTTTTTCCGTGCTGGGCCTTTTGTGGCTTGTATTTCCTGATTTTTTGGTAAAACAGGCCTTGCCGCTGGGCATTTTGCTTGCGGTTTTGGCAAACCTGTGGTTTTTATACGAAGCCCGAACCCGTCCTGCGGTGCTCGGGCTTTTTCCGTTGATGGCCATTGGTACCTTGTGGACGGCGCCTGCGCTGCAATATGCCCTGGAAGTCCTGAGGCCCGATTTCAGCAACCTTCCCATGCAAGTAAGCGCGGAAACTTATTTTCGCGTGGCGATTCCGGGGGTATTGGCGCTTTGCTGGGCCTGTTACATGCCCTTGCAGCGCTGGTTTGCACCCGGACGGGAGCGGGCAGCCCTTGCCCAGGCGCTGGAGCGCTTTTCGGAGCATCGTTTCTTCTGGTGGGCAATTTTGGGGCTGGCTTTGTTGAGCAGTGTTCCTTTTCCCTACCTGCCGCCCGCCTTGCGTTTTCCTGTGTTTTTGGCCCACGGTTGCTGGTATGCCTTAAGCGTATTGTTGGTCTGTGCGCCCGATTTAAAGCATCGCAAGGCATTGCTTTTCGCGCTGTTTTTCCTGTTGTTGTTTGAGGCCATTCGCAGCACCATGTTTGGCGAGCTGGTGCTGGTATTTTTGTTGGGCATCCTGTACCGGATAACCCAAAAACAATGGCCGCTGTGGCAATTGCTGGCAGGCCAGTTGGTATTGGTCTTGTTGGTGTGTTATTTGATTTCTTTCAAATACGACTACCGTTTTTTGAGCAAAAACCTGCAAAGTTGGCCTGAAAAAACCGCCTTGTTTGCCCGTTTGGCGGTGAACAGGTTGTTTCATCCCTGGGAGCCGGAAGTGGCCGACATTCTGGTCGCCCGTTTGGGACAGGGCGCCAACATGAGTTTGGCCTTGAAGCAGGTTCCTGCCAATCAGCCCTTTGTACAGGGTGAAACCATTTGGACGGCAGTTAAAAGTGCGCTTGTGCCGCGCCTGTTACAGCCAGACAAACCGGTAGCAGGCGGCGCTGAAAATGTGCGGCGTTTCATGGGCATAGACCATCTGAATTACAGTATTAACCTTGGAGTGGTCGGCGAGGCTTATGTCAATTTCGGGGCAGACTGGCGTTTTGTGTTTTTTTTGGTGGTTTATGTGTTGTTTTTCCGGGTGTTGTATGAGGGCTCACTGTATATGCTGGGCGAGATGCCGGAATGGGTATTTTTTCTGCCGCTGGTATTTTTCACGGTGGTTTCCATGGAAAAGGATGTATTGACCATTTTGAACCATGTGGTGAAGTCGCTTGCCTTGGTTGTCGTGGTGTACTGGGTGGTGCGGTTTTGGAGATATAGGCGGACTATCAGGAGGATTTAGATACGATTGAACGGCTCGGTTTATGATTGAAAAAAATGATATTCCTGGATCAATTCATTTCCAGTAAAAAAGCCCACAAAGGGCGAATGTGAACAATCTGTTCCCCGTTTTGCCATTGGCCGGTTTCATCCCGGGTAAGCAGCAAGCCTTCGTTCAAACCCAGTTTTTCCATGCCTTTAAGCAGGCCGTTTATTTCCCGTCGGCGTGTATCGGGGTTGGAGGCATCAAAACAGGCGTTGATCATTTGGCCGTTTTCCCAATAAAAATCAACTTCCTGCCCATCTAACCAATAATGTGGCAAAATCCCTTGCCGCCGGAGTGCCATATACACCAGATTTTCAAATACCCGTCCGTGGTCGTCCTGAATGGTCATTGCGTGTTTGAACGCAGGATCCACTGCATACACTTTTTCTGGTCGGATGGCTTGCACTCTGACGGATGGGCTCCAGATGGAAGCCCGGTGCAGCAAAAAAGCTTCTTCCAGATACGAGAGGTATTCGTAAACCGTATTCTTGCTCACTGCGTACCCCTGCGATTTCAGGTCATTGAAAACCTTGGGGATGCTGATCGGGTTGCTGATGTTGACCATGGTAAATTTGAGCAGGTATTTGAGCAAAGTCGGATTTTTTAAGGAAAAGCGCTCTGTAAGGTCGCGGTACAACATCAGGTCTATGTACTCATTGATCGTTCTGCGATGCAAATCTTCGGGCAGGAATACCAGTTCCGGAAACCCGCCTTGCCGCATGTATCGGGCCAACCAGTGTAAGGCAAGGGTTTTGCCCTGGGATGAATGCGGATGAATTTCCACTCCATTGAATGTCAGAAATTCCGAAAAACTGAGCGGAAACACTTCAAAGGGCAGGGTACGCCCTCTCAAATTGGTCGCCAACTCCCGGCTCAGCAATTTGGAAGACGAGCCGGTTAGGTAAACTCGACAATTTTCCTGATCGACAAGCCTGCGCACAAATTTTTCCCAGTGTTCAACTTCTTGTACCTCATCCAAAAAAAACCATACCTGTTGCGCCCGGTTTTCAGGAAACATTTCATAATACCCTTGCAGCATGGCTTCGAAGTCTTCCAATTGCATGGGAAAAAGTCGATCATCTTCCAAATTGAGGTACACCAAGCGGTTCGCCGGCACTGTTGCGCGCAGCTGTTTGATTAGATGAAACAACACATAGGTCTTGCCGGCCCGTCGCGGTCCGAGCAGAGAAACAATCTTGGGCACATCAAATGGAACCTGGATGTGTCGGGGTTGAACTTGGTCAAGCGAGCGAGCGATAAAGTCGGCGATGATGCGTTGAAAAATTTGTTTCTTACCCATATTTATCCCTGTTTAGAGGGACAAATATAAGCATTTTTATCCTCTTTGGGAAGGACACCCGACTTTGTTTATGCGCGCTTTTAGCGGTACTGCTGGCAATTATCGTAAGATTTTGTTGGAGAATTAATCATCTGGAGGTAGCTTTGTAAATTAGATTTTACCTCGAAAGGGCTGGTTTTATGCATGCTGATATTTTTAAATCCTTGTAAATCATCAAAATCAATCTTGATTTACCCACGAAATCTTTCGAATCCTGGTAAATATATAAAAATAATAAAATGGCTGCAAATCTTGAAACTTCTTTAACGCCAGCTCAACTTGAAATCCTCAAGGTGCTTGCGCGACCTATGTCTGAACAAGAAATACTGGAGTTGAAGCAGTTGATTGTTCAATTTTTTGCTTCAAAATTAAGCCAGGAAGCCGCCAGGGTATGGGACTCAAACGGATGGGGGCCAGAAGACACTGAATCTTTACGGAAACGACATTTGAGGTCCGGCGTAAAAAATGCTTAAAGTTGTATTGGATACCAATATTCTGTTAACTTCAATTTCACCAAGGCTTCATGGTTCAAGTGAGGGTTAATAAAAGTTGATCCAGATGACAATAAATTTGTGGATTGTGCAATCGCGGGTCAAGCGAAGTATATTGTTACCGAGGATCGACATTTTAATATTTTAAAGAAAATTCCATTTCCGAAAGTGCTTGTCTTAAACACAGATGCATTCAAAAAGGAACTTTACGAATACTTAAAAACGGAATAGGATTTTCTTTGCAATTCACAAACTATACTTATAAATATGCAAGAAAATTGTATTCCAGGATCAATTCATTTCCAGTAAAAAAGTCCACAAAGGGCGAATGTGAATGAACTGTTCCCCGTTTTGCCATTGGCCGCTTTCATCCCGGGTAAGCAGCAAGCCTTCGTTCAAACCAGGTTTTTCCATGCCTTTAAGCAGGCCGTTCATTTCCCGTCGGCGTGTATCTGGGTTGGAGGCATCAAAACAAGCGTTGATCATTTGGCCGTTTTCCCAATAAAAATCAACTTCCTGCCCATCTAACCAATAATGTGGCAAAATCCCTTGTCGGCCGCATCAGTTACAAAGAACTGCATCCATTGAGCATTGCGGAATTTGCGCCTGACACGAAGAACACGCTTTGGGTGCGCGGCGGGTTTCCATCCGCCTTTCTGGCACAGGATCATGACAAGGCCTTCGACTGGATTGATAATTTTGTGCGCACCTACATCGAGCGCGAATTGGGCGTTTCCATACTGCGCGCTGCGCCAATGGAACTGGCGCTTTTTTTGCGCGTTTTGGCTTCCATGCACGGGCTATTGGTCAATTTCGCACACTTGTCGCAGGTTTAGCAACTTTCGGTGCCGACGGTCAAAAACCGTCTGCAATTTTTTGAACATGCCTTTTTGATCAGGACCTTGCAGCCGTTTTTTCAAAATGTGCAAAAACGGCTGGTGAAGTCGCCCAAAATATACATCCGCGATACAGGTATCTTGCACCATCTTCGAGGCCTCCAATCTCAACATGCATTGGAGGGTGATGTATTAAAAGGCGCTTCGTGGGAAGGCTTCTGCATACAACAGGTGTTGAGTAGGATAAAACCTGCTGTTTTGCCTTACTTTTACCGAATCGTTGCGGGGGTGGAAATTGATTTATTGTTATTAAACCGCTCCCTGCATCTTTAATTCTATTGTACCCGGCCCCACGTTCCTAGAAACCATTTCCTTTTTTCATTCCCAATCTTATAAAAAATGGCAAAAAAAGCCCTCATCACCGGCGTCACCGGACAAGACGGCGCCTATTTATCGGAATACCTGTTGCAATTGGGTTACGAAGTACACGGCATCAAGCGCCGCAGTTCTTTGTTCAACACCGATCGGATCGACCACATTTATCAGGATCCGCACGCCGATCACAAGCGGTTTGTGTTGCACTACGGCGATTTGACCGACAGCACCAACCTGATCCGCATTGTGCAGCAGGTTCAGCCTGATGAAATTTACAACCTGGGCGCGCAGAGCCACGTGCAGGTAAGTTTTGAAACCCCGGAATACACAGCCAATGCCGATGCGGTGGGCACTTTGCGTTTGCTGGAAGCCATTCGGCTGTTGGGACTGACCGATAAAACGCGTTTTTACCAGGCTTCTACCTCTGAAATGTATGGTTTGGTGCAGGAAATACCGCAAAGCGAGAAAACGCCCTTTTATCCGCGTTCGCCGTACGGGGTGGCCAAATTGTATGCGTACTGGATCACAGTGAATTACCGGGAGTCGTACGACATGTTTGCCTGCAACGGCATATTGTTCAACCATGAGTCGCCCATCCGCGGGGAAACATTTGTGACGCGCAAGATCACGCGCGCGGCCGCGAAAATTGCCCTGGGTTTGCAGGATAAACTGTACCTCGGCAACCTCGACGCCGAGCGCGATTGGGGTCATGCCAAGGATTATGTGGAGGGCATGCACCGGATGTTGCAGCAGCCCAAAGCAGATGATTATGTATTGGCCACCGGGATAACCACATCGGTGCGAGAGTTTTGCCGCATGGCTTTTGGCGCCCTGGGTGTGGAATTGGAGTTTGAAGGGGAAGGCGTACAGGAGCGCGGCATTGTTGCCAAAGTAAGCGAACCGGAGTACAGTTTTAAAACCGGGCAGCAAGTCATATCAATCGATCCGCGTTATTTCCGACCTGCCGAGGTCGATTTGCTCATTGGGGATGCCTCCAAGGCCAAGTCCATTTTGGGTTGGGAGCCGAAGCACAGTTTGCGGGAATTGGTGCAGGAAATGGTGCAAAGCGATTTGAAAGTATTCCACCGCGAGCGTTTTTTGAAAGAAGGCGGTTTCGAGGTTCGGGCGCAATTTGAATAAGAGCCCGTAAATAAGAGGCATAAAAAAAGCCCGCAGACCACCATGTTGGTCGGCGGGCTTTTTTTATGCTTCTTTTACCGATTCCAGTTTGGTTTCCTTAATGGGGGTTTGTTGGACGACGGCGTTCATATCGGCCGTTGAGAGGCCGCCTTTGATGCGAATTTGCTCATACAACCATTCCCGGTCTGATACGAAGCGGTTTTCGGCGACGCGTTCGGCGAGGCGACGTGCGCGTTCGGTATGGCCGTTGGGAATGAGCAAGAGTTGAAGGGTAAATCGGGCAAAATTGAAATTGTATTCCACCGTTTCTGCGTGGAAATTGCGGCTGGGCAGGCGCAGCACATACGTGCGGAATGCGGTTGCTTTCACATCTGCCAAATAAAGGTCAATTTCGTAAAAAGCTTTGATTTCCAGTCGTCGGGCAATAAGGATATAGGAGATTTCCCGCATATTTTGGGGTATAAAATCGATGGCTTCGGTGTATTGGCCGTTGGCGAACAGGTAATTGGCCCAACAAAAGTTCATGTAGGATCTTTCTTCCGTTTCCCCGATGATGCGGTCTTTGTGTTCTTCTATAAAAGCGCGTGTCCATTCCACTTCTTTTACGTTTAAGGCATTGATAACCACACTAACGAAAGAACTGGGTGAAATTTTGCCTTTGTAGAAGTGAAAACCGGAAGCGATGCTTTGTTTTTGGAGATCGAAAAGCGTGTGACTGAGTTCGCGGTTTCCCTGATTGATCAGGATGGTGCACAGGTTCCGGAGCGAAACGTGCAGGGTGTACAGGGTTTCGTAGTCGAATATTTTTTCATTATGCTGAATCAGGTTCAAGCATTTTTCAAATTCCAGATGACCAACCTGAGCGGAATAGAATATTTTAAATATTTCCAGATAGGTTTGGTACAGGGAATTGTTTTTATTGGTGGTTTGATTTAAGAGGGTTTCAATTTTATTTTGGATGAATTCTGGTGTTTCCAGCATTACAAATTTTAATTGAAAAGCATATTTGATCAGGAGGTCTAATAAATTCAGGTCTGTAAACTGCTGCAAAGCGATAACCGTATTAAGGATGTTGATATCGGTTTTATGATCATTCGAGATGCTCAACCAATCAAGTTTTTCGTATTCAATTTGAAAGTTTTTGTAGCTATGATCGATTGAGAGGAGCTTGTTTTGATTGAAGTGATTTTCCAGTTGCCGAAAGGACTGTTGGTATCGGGCCGGCAGTCCTTTTTCTTTGTAGAATTGGCAACTTTCCAGGAGCAAGTTGAACTC
>JAGWYI010000160.1 GCA_018969455.1 Bacteroidota bacterium
AGGGGGCTTTGCAATAAATTAACAGGAAAGTATTCTTCAAGCGGTGGCGACTTCCGTACTTTTGCCCGCTCTCTTGTGTGGTGTGCGGGAAAACCGGTAAACGCACCTTTCCAGCAGCAATTTTAATCTTGTCTTGTGCAAAGTTTCATCAACACGTTCAGGTTTAAATCGTTGCCCGGATACCTCTAGGTATACATTCCATCCTTGTTCCTCTTTCATATTCATTTGTTTAATGATTAAAAAAATCTTATTTGCAAGCATTTTAGGGCTGATTGTATCCAGCCTGAATGCCCAAACGGGCACTAAAATTGTTGGTAAGGTCATAGACAGTGAAACAAACGGTCCTGTTCCGGATGTTTCTGTCGTTTTGGCCAACACTGGCAAATTCACCACCACAGCAGCCGATGGGGCTTATGTTTTGGCAGATGCCCCCCCTGGCAGATTCACGCTCGTGATCAATTCTCCCGGATTTTTGCCTATGGAAATTCCGGTAGATATTCCGGTTTCTGGCACAATCAGCCAGGATGTTATCTTAAAAAAGGCTGCCGCAACCACCTTTTTTGGTGAAATTCCAACCGTAACACTCGAAGAAGCGGAATCTGAAACCGAAGGTTCCGGCGGTGTTTCGAATTTGTTGAATGCATCTCGCGATGTTTTCCAAAACATTTCCAACTTTGGCTGGAGTACTTTTCGATTCCGCGAAAGGGGCTATGACTCCGGTCAGTTTCAATTGTATCTGAATGGCGTGCCATTTAACGACCCGGAAACCGGTTTTACGCCATTCAGCGAATTTGGGGGCCTTAACGATGTTTTTCGCAATCGTACCAGCTCTGTTGGCCTAGATGCCACCGAATTTGCCTTTGGCGAAGTGGGAGGCGCCTCCTCCATTGATACCCGGGCTTCCAGTCAACGAAAACAGATCCGGGCCTCTTATGCACTCACCAACCGGATTTACCGCAACCGCGCCATGCTGACCATGAATACCGGTATGATGCCAGGCGGTTGGGCCGTTTCCATGTCTGTCAGCAAACGCTGGGCGCAGGAAGGATATGTGCCAGGCACCTTTTTTGATGCATACAGTTACTTTTTTTCTGCCGACAACCGCATCAATGACAAGCACAGCATCAATCTGACGGTGTTTGGCGCTCCCAGCAAACGCGGACGGAATGCCGATTCGTTTCAGGAAATGTTTGATATTGCCGGAACCAATTACTACAACCCGCTTTGGGGATACCAGGAAGGAAAAAAGCGCAATGCACAAGTGTCGCGCAACCACCAACCCACCGCAATTTTGCGCTATGATTATACCCCCTCTGCTAAAACGCACGTGATTCTTTCCGGTTACGGGCAATACGGATTGAGCGGATTTACCCGGATCAACTGGCTTAATGCCAACAACCCTGCTCCCGATTTCAACCGCCGACTGCCAAGCAGCCTTCCAGATACAGCCCTTGCAAGGGAGTGGACCGCAGAATTGTCGAGCAGTGAAGCGCTGCGCCAAATAGATTGGGCTGGGCTTTACGAAGCCAATCGCAATAATATAAGCACCATAAGCAATGCCGAAGGAATCGCCGGAAATACCGTTACAGGGAAACGCGCAGCCTATATTGTTGAAAATCAACGCTCCGATAATCAGGAACTCGGAACCAATCTAACATTCACCCATACGCTCAACTCCCGCATTAATCTCAATGGCGGCATTCAATATGTGCGCTACAAAGGCCGCAATTACAAGGTTATGGAAGATCTGCTCGGCGCCGATTTTTGGACCGATTGGGACTTTTTTAGCCAGTTTGACAGCCCGAACAACCCAAATGGTCGTCAGGCAGATATGCGCCATCCCAACAACCTGATTAAAAAAGGGGAACGCTTCGGTTACGATTATGATGAAAACATCCGACGTGGCAATGCCTGGCTTCAGGCCCAACTCTCGCTGAAACGCTTTCAGTTTTTCATTTCCGGCGAGGCGGGTCGTACCGTACAATGGCGTACCGGGAATATGCAAAATGGTCGATTCCCCAATACTTCCCTGGGTAATTCCGAAAAAATTGACTGGAACACCTGGGGCGCCAAAGGTGGAGCCGTTTATAAATTGAATGGACGCAACTATTTGTATGCCAACGGCTACTACGCAAAGAAAGCGCCTGAAATGCGCGATATCTTCGTGTCTCCGCGCGTGCGCAATACCGTAATACCCAATCCCACACTTGTTACCGTTCAGAGCGTTGAAGGCGGTTATTTGCTGCGTGCTCCAAAATACCGCGCACGGATAACTGGTTATTTTACCGAGTTTTTAAACGAAACGGAAAATGTTTTTGGTAGCATTCAAACCGTGGGCCGTGTTTTGAATGGCATTGATCTGAGCGGAACCAACCTGGATGACGATGATACCTTTTTGCAAGTGCCCCTGTTTTTTGGAGGCACCGTGTTACAAGGCGTAAATCGTCGTCATACCGGTGTGGAAATTGGCATTGAAGCGAAACCCGTTCCTTCCTGGATATTTACGGGCGCCGCTTCCATTGGTAAATACATTTATACTTCCCGTCCAACCATGTACCTGGCGCCCGACAACATTGAAGGCCTACTGCTCAACGCGGGCCCGGTATATCAGAAGAATTTCTACGTGCCACGTACCCCGCAAACGGCGGCTACCGTGAGCGTTCAATACGAGTCACCCAAATTTTGGCGGGCCTCCTTGTCGCTCAACTATGCCGGGCGTATGTATTATGAGTTTGACCGCGCTCGTCGAACTGCCCGTTTCGTAGATGGATTAACCGAAGCTTCCCCCATGTGGCGTACAGTAATTGACCAGAAAGTTGCACCAGGCAATTTTACCCTCGACTTTTTTGCCAGCAAATCCTGGAGATTGCGCAACAACCACTTCGTTTATTTGAATGTGGGCATCAACAACATCCTGGACAATCAGAAAATCATCATTTCAGCCCGGGAATCCTACCGAAATGCATTCCGTTACGACATTAGTGATCCACGCTTTTATACTTCCGAACTGATTTATGCACCTGGCTTGAACTATTTTATCAGTTTGGCCTACCGCATTTAATGGCTCAAAAAAACCTACAACAACTTCTTTCAACACCCACTTTGCATTCAAAAAAATCATATTATGTTGTCTTTTTTCAAAAATAACCGTTTAGTTGCCGCAGCCTTGATTTTCCTGGCAACTTTGGCAGTAGGCGCCTGCGTAAAAACGGAATTCGATGAACCACCATCCGGTGGCGTTTCGGTTGACATTAAAGCCAATACCACCATTCGTGATTTGAAAAAATTGCATGTTACCCCCGACGCATTGGATAAAATCAAAGACGATCTGATTATTGGCGGGGAAGTAATTATGGATGACCGCTCTGGAAATTATTACAAAACCCTGGTTATTCAGGATGCCACTGGCGGCATTGAAGTAAAATTCAACGATGGTTACCTGTACAACAATACACCCATAGGCCGTTACATTTACATCCGTTGCAAAGACCTGATCATCACCGATTACAACGGACTGCCACAGCTAACGGGTTCAATTATTGTCGAAAACGGCGTTCCCAGTACGTTGGGACTTACTGCGGCACAAGTACGACAAAAATTGGTGCGCGGTGAATACAAAGCCACCAAATTGGCGCCTAAAAAAATTAGCATCAACGACATCAACGACGATTTGTTGAATACCCTGGTTGAATTTGATGCCCTCCAGTTTTCCCAGTGTGATGCAGGAAAATCTTATGCTGATGTGTTGACTAAAAACAGTTTGAACCGAACCATGGAAGACTGCAATGGCCTGCAACTGTTGCTGCGCACCAGCGGATATGCCAATTTTGCCAGCCAGCTCACACCAACCGGGAATGGAAAAATTGTAGGTGTTTTGGGTGTTTATGGCTCTGATTATCAATTGTTTATCCGCGATTTGGACGATGTGTCCATGACTGGCACACGTTGTGGCCAAAGTGGTGGTGGTTCCGGTACTTTGATGAACCTGAGCGAAGTGCGTGCATTGTTTACTGGTTCTACCACATCGGCGCCTGCCAACCGCAAGGTGAAAGGCATCGTGGTTTCTGACCGTGGGAATAAAAACCTCAACAGCCGCAATCTTTATTTACAAGATGGCACTGCCGGAATTGTGGTTCGCTTTGAAGCCGACCACTGTTTCGAATTGGGCGATGAAATTGAGGTGGTTATTTCGGGCCAGGAAATCAGCGAATTCAACAAATTGCTCCAATTGAACAATGTACCCCTCTCCAATGCCAGCCTGCTTAGCGCCGGAAACAAACCGACTGCACGTACCGCTACCATTGCCGAGGTTAATGCCAATTATAATACCTGGGAAAGCACCTTGGTAAAAATCTCCAATGTCACCCTGAGTGGAGGCGCCAACTTCAGCGGAACACGCACGGCTACTGATGCCAGTGGCAACATTGTACTGTTTACTTCCAGTGCTGCCAGCTTTGCGCTTTCTCCTCTGCCAACTACACCTAAAACCATTACCGCCATTGTATCCGACTTTAACGGAAAACAATTGCTGCTGAGAAACATCGACGACGTGCAATAAGTTATTGCTTCTGAGTCTTTTACCTATAATAACATCCCGGATCCACACATCATGTGCTGCGATTCGGGATGTTTTATTTACAGCCAAATTGAAGCAAAAACAACGAATTTCTTTGCACATGCGTTATTTTTGCACTTATGCATCGGATTGTAGCCATTTTGTTTGCTGTGTTTTGCGTTTTTGCTCCAACCAGAGGTTGGGGGCAAAACAGGGTTGAACCAGCCGATACCACGCGGTTTATTAAAAAGTCATTCCACAAAGTGGGTCATTTTTTTGTAGCAAGCAGCAAATCTGTCGGACACTTTTTTACGGCTGATTATCCCAGTCCAAGGGTGGCCGCAGTTGTGGCAATTGTGCCTGGCTTGGGCCAGATTTACAATAAAAAATGGTGGAAACTTCCCATTGTCTACGGCGCCTTGGGTGGAATGGTATATTGGGAACTGGATAACATTAAAACACACCGGGAATTGGTTTATAATTACCGTCTGCTCAAAGACGGAGACCCAAAAACAAATCCTACACAATATCCTTACAATCGCCTGGATGAAGCGGCGATGAAATCCTATCGCGATCAATTTGAACGCTATGTTGAACTAACCAGTCTCGGACTTGGTTTAGTTTATTTGCTCACCATAACCGATGCTTTTGTGGATGCCCACATGCACAGTTTTGATGTCAGCGATGATTTGAGTCTGCAACTTAAACCAAGTCTGGCGCCGGGTTGTTTTGGAAATATTGGCTTGGGTTTTCAACTGAAGTTTGGGAAAAACAAGCCCGATCGTGCCTTTATCAGTGCTCCATGATTGTAAAAGAATTTATTGAAAGCGAAAACGATAGTTTCGAACTTACCCGGCGCCACCTGGTGGAAAGTCTGCGATTTCCCATTATGGCGATATTAACCATTTGGCTGATCCACATGCACCAATTTGTGTTTGATTGGGATCCGGCCCGATATGGAATCATGTCCAGACGCCTATGGGGGCTACCTGGAATACTAACCGGGCCGCTTGTTCACGGAAGTTGGAAACACCTGATTTCCAATACGTTTCCCTTATTTGTTTTAACGGCGCTCAGCATTTACTTTTACCGAAAGGTGGCGATGCGGGCATTTTGGATGATTTACATCCTCACAGGTATATCTGTCTGGTTGTTTGCACGACCCGTTTCTCACATAGGCGCAAGCGGGGTAATTTATGGTTTGGTATCCTTTATTTTCTGGAACGGCATCTTTCGGAGAAGTTTGCGTTCCATTATTTTGTCGTTGATTGTGGTGCTGGTTTACAGCGGCATGTTTTTAGGAATCCTGCCGGATCAGGAAGGGATTTCCTGGGAAAGCCACCTTTTGGGTAGTTTGGCTGGTATTTTTGCCTCCTTTTGGTTTAAAGGCGAGTTGGAAGATGAGGAAATTGACCTCGATGATCCATTTGCAACCGATCGAAACCTCGAAAAGGTATATTTCCTACCCCGGGATGTTTTTGATAAAACCAAGGCCCAACGCGCTATGGAGGCAGCGGAAGCCCAACGCTGGCGTGCCCAAAGCAATGATACCTTGTTTCCACCTTTTTGGAACCAGGACCAAACCTGGTAACCCATTACAAAGTGTCGAGTTGATACTTCTCAATCAATTTCCAGATTTTGTCGGCCCAGGCCGGGTCGGTTGCATATCCTGGCTCCCGACGCTCGGGATTGGCGCTTAAGCCGGCTAAGAAACACGATACATCGGATGTCGGACAAGCAAGCGCATCTTTAAACCATTTTCTGCTTTCCAGGAAACGATTGAAATCGCGAACGGCCTCCGCCGGGGAGTTGTATTTCCGGAAAGGAGCATCACGGCCTTCATGCCACATCACAAATGTGGGCCCGTGCCAGGGTGGGGTCGCACGCATTCCGAATGGATTTCGTGCATTTTGGTATAAATAACTCGTAAATCCGGTGGATTCCAGAATGGCGATTCCGATGAAAGCCGTTGCCGGGATCCCCTCATTTCGCTCCAGTTTTTTGGCTTCACTGATGAATTCAAGTACCAACTCATAGGGCGCACCAAACGTATCGGCAATCATATGGGCAACTTCCGAAAAATGCGGATTAACGTCTGTTTGGGCGGGGATGCGCCCGTTTTTTTGGGCAAATGCAATTTGGGGCAGGCAAAAAAGGATACAAAAAACAAAAAAGGTTTGAAATCGGTTCAAGTGTTGCATGCTATTATGGGTTATTAAAAAATGCGATCGTTTGTGGGATTCGGATTATTTGACGGCAAAATTGAAAATCGTTTCGGATTTGCGCCTGTAAAAATGTTCATATATGCTTCGCGCTGCTTGCTTTTGTGCATGGCCTTAGGCCTAAATCATTGAAGATCAGCGCTCAGCATGACAAAGAATGCTGCCTTTCAGGCGGCGTCTAATATAAAATACCCGTGCCGGGATACGCTTTGCACCCAAGTTCCAACTGCCCAAAATAGGTAGAATTACAGGTTGGGGGGCTGTGCAAAATGCGCATTTTACCCGAAAAACCTGCATCTGCGAAAAATACTCCAAAAAAACGAATGCTACTTATTCGCCTCCAAGATGACCAGTTTTCCGCCATTTCCTTTTTTTCCGGAAAGTTCCAGCCAATAAACACCATTGGGCAGCTCAGGCAAAATAAGCAGTTGTTCGCTTGCTCCGGGACAATTCCAGGTGTACTCGCCCGCACCCGAAAGCGGGAAAATCCGAATTTGGTCAAATGGATCTTCACTTTGGACCAGAAGGGTTTTTTGTGCCGGATTTGGAAATATTTTTATATCGCCATACACAGATTTGCGGTCCTTAAGGTGCAGGGTGCCATTTATTTTACCCAGGGTATATTGCCCGGGCAATAACGATTGCAGGCGAAAAAAACCGTATTTGTCAATTTTAGAGTTCAAACTTACTTGTGTGTAAAACGGGTAGACTCCCCAGGGTTGACCAGGCCTGAGACGGTACAGCAAAACCAAACTGTCTTCCGATGGCCCCGTTTGGGCAAACAATTCTGTATCCAATTGATCTGCCTTGCCTCTACCATCATAAAAAAGATTGGTACTGGCTTCAAATCCGTTCGGAAATACACCTTCTACCGTCCAGTATCGATTGGTAAGTATATAATTTCCAGGATTGGCCACAAGCCCGGAGTCGGGCATGACAAAATGATGCTCTACCCGTATCAGCGTGGTATCCGGCGCCGAAGTGACTTTGATATCCATTTTGGCCGGACTAAAACTATACTGTCCTGGACTGTTGATGCTGCGTTCTTTTTCTGCACGTGCCAGGAGCAATTGCATGTTCGGATTTACCCAACAGGCAATCGGTGCGCCAAAAGTGAGCGGTAAATGAAACTCAAGAATGCTGGAAATGCCCGAAACCATGCCGTGTCCCTGCCATTTTTCACGCTTTGAATTGACAAATACGACTTCCAAAGGAACTTGCTCATGGTAGTGAGGAGCACCACGCAATTTTTGCTTAATGAATACTTTAGAAATTAAAAAAGTGTCTATGTTGGGTGCAGATAAGGAGAAGGAATCAACGGAAAAATGGGGAAACCCCGGAGCAAACACCCAGTCATTGAAGAATGGATGTAAATTGACCCCGGTTGCTGTTTCCATTTTATCCCGAAGATCAAGGCTGTTCCAATGGGTTAATTGGGTATTTTCCAGGGCAAATCGACAGGCCTTGCGAAACAGCGTATCGCCCAGGTAATATCGCAAATTGTGCACTACAGCCGCTCCTTTATGGTACACGTGTTGCCCATAGGTGTAGGC
>JAGWYI010000161.1 GCA_018969455.1 Bacteroidota bacterium
TATCCTGAGTTGTTGTTTTGTGAAAAAATGGAGCCGGTTTTACGATTTGTTTTTGGTAAAATCCACATCGGGTTCGGCTTCGAACCACTCTTTTGTTTTACGGAAAACATTGTCAAACCAGGATGCTGGTTTTTCTTCTGCATTGGAGGGCTCACTTTCTTTGATGGTCTGGTTTTTTTCGGAATGATTCGCATCCATTCCAACAAGTTCTTCCATTCCACGGAGCAAAAGCCCGATTGCTGTACTGAAAATGGGGCTGCTGACATGTTCATGATATCCGTGTGCCAAATGTTCCACAGGCACTCCAATCCGGCAAGACATTCCGGTGTGGAATTCAGTCAGTTTGTCAACGTGGCCCATCAGTGCGCCGCCTCCGGTAAGCACAATGCCTCCGATCAATTTTCGTTCGTAGCCGCTTCTGCGGATTTCCCACAAAACATAATCCAGAATTTCCTCCGAGCGAGCCTGAATAATGCGCGCCAGGTTTTTTTCACTAATTTCTTTGTGATCCCGGCCTTTTAATCCGGGTATCGTAATAATTCGGTTATCGAACACTTCATTGGCCAAGGCGGATCCAAATTTTACTTTCAGTTTTTCCGCTTGTGGTTGCATCACGGTGCATCCTTCTTTAATGTCGGCAGTGATTACATTGCCGCCAAATGGAATTACAGCAGTATGCCGAATGATGCCATCGTGAAAAATGGTAATATCGGTGGTTCCGCCGCCGATATCAACCAATGCCACGCCCGCTTGTTTTTCTTCTTCAAACAAAACGGCATCGGCACTGGCAATGGGTTCAAGGGTGAGTTCGGCCACCTGCAGCCCTACCTTTTCAACACAACGGTAAATGTTGTTTACCGCAGTGATCTGGCCCGTAATGATGTGAAAATTGGCTTCCAGGCGCACGCCGCACATCCCAATCGGATCAGTAATGCCCTGTTCGTTGTCTACCGTAAATTCCTGTTCAAAAACATGTATAATCTTGTCGCCCGGAGGCAAAACCAGTTTGTACATGTCGCTTTTAAGGCGTTCTACGTCTCTTTTGGCTATTTCAGAATGATCGGTTTCCCGCATAATAATGCCCCGGTGTTGCAGGCTTTTGATGTGCTGGCCTGCAATACCAACATGTACAACGCGGAATTTCATTTTAGCCTGACGCTCGGCAATTTCTACTGCTTCACGTATGGCGTTGACGGTTTTCTCGATGTTGCTGACAACGCCGCGCAATACGCCGACGCTTTCTACCTTACCTATTCCTAGAATTTCCAGTTTTCCATGGGAATTCTTCCTGCCGGCAAGGCAACAGACCTTTGTTGTGCCTATGTCAAGGGCTACAACTACATCCGAGGGTTGTGGGACTAATTCGGTCATAGTAATAGATTGATTAATGTGTTATGTTTCAGTTTTCGCTTTTCCTCTGCCGGCGGGCAGAAACAATTCCCGCCACAAAGATAAATTTAAAGCTTTTAGCTTCAAAATTTTATACCGATATTTTAGTTAAAACACTTAGCTTAGCTAAAAAGTGTCCCAACCTCGGTCTTTTTTTTTATTGATCTATCTTCAAAAGCTTTACAGATTTTAAAAATAGTTGTTAGTGCTTGCAAACCACCTGCCCACTGTACTTCAAATTGATCACCGTATACTGCTTCCAACCTACATAAGGCATTGCATTTTTGTAAAATGTTTTCAGCCGATGAAACTTATCGTCCAGTTTCCGTACGTTACCCAACACGATTTTCTGATTTCCAATGAGTGGTACGAGTAAAAATTCGCCTGCATTGTTTATGTGAATTTGCTGTACAAAACTGGCCAGAAAATCATCCTTGGAAAGGGCACGCGTTAAAATCACAAGATCCTTGAGGGTATTGCGTTTTTTTTGCATGAATTCAGGTGTGTATGGTGCAACATTTCCGGTTGCGACCATTACCCTTGCGGTAAAATTGGTGGAGGGGGGCATTTTCACTCCTTTTGAATCCAAATAGTAGTTTCCGCCGTTTTGGTCGAGTATACGCAACATGGGCGCTCGTTGTTTAATGTCGACATGCAATATATTATTTTGATCGACATAGGTTTCAGCGTCTTCTACAAAAGGATCTTCTTCCAAAACACGTTCCATGCGTTCTACATCCAGTTCGGCGATTTCAGTATTTTCAATATCATTGCCAAAAGCACGAATCAATGCCTGTTTTACATCCGCCTCGCTGATGAGTTTTTCCCCATTCGACAATGGTCTGACCAGCACCTCCATGCTGCTGGGATAGCTGTTTTTCTTGCGCGCAATTGCGCCCACGAGGATTGCAAGGACAATCCCGAGAAACAGCACCCACCCGATGCGGTCGTAGCGAAGTTTTGGCAATCCCAGGTTGATCATGACACTGGCGTTATTCAATTGTTTTTAGATTCTAACAGGTGTTTTATCGGTTCAACATAAGCGTCGATGTCGCCCGCACCCATGGTTAAAAGTATTTCAATGTGCTGGATTTGAAGAAATTGCATCAATTGGTTTTTATTCAGCAGCACTTTTTTGTTGTTCTGAATTTGATCAAAAATCAATTGTGCGCTTATGCCAGGGATGGGATGTTCGCGCGCAGGATATATTTCGAGCAAGATTACCTCATCCAGCATACTCAGGGCCTCTGCAAATGCACCCGCAAAGTCACGTGTGCGTGTGAAAAGATGCGGTTGGAAAACACCTGTAATTTTGCGATCGGGAAACAACATTTTTGCAGCGCTTATAGCTGCCGTCAATTCGGCCGGGTGATGGGCGTAATCGTCAATGTATGCTTGATCCTGGTTTCGGTAGATGAATTCAAATCGGCGTTTTACGCCCCGGAAACCGGCCAAAGCATCGGGCAAGCTTGGGGTAAAGCCACCTGCCAGCAGGGTTACTGCAATGGCAGCACAAGCATTTTCAACGTTGTGTTTTCCCGGGTAATCCAGCTGCAATCGGTCCCATTTGATGATGCTTGAGCGGAGTCCGAAAGTCATTTTTCCATCCTCGACCCGTACCTGATTGGCTTCAAAGTCGCCTTGATCAATGCCAAAGGTTGCCACTTTCCTGCCATTGGCACGCAATTCTTCAGCAATTTTTTCCAACGGAAGTCCATGCTTGTATAAAAGTGTACCTCCGGGTTTTATTTGTCGGATAAACTGTTCATAAGAGGCAACTACCGCTTCTTCTGTACCATAAATGTCGAGATGATCGGGGTCAATTGCGTTGATGACTGCTATATCTGGATACAATTGGAGGAAGCTTCGATCGTACTCATCGGCTTCAACCACCACCCAGTCTTCGCTTCCTTCTACGAAATTGGAGCGGAAATTGGCTGAAATTCCCCCCAGGAAGGCAGAAGCGTCAATTCCGCAAGTGCGCATGAGGTAGGCTGCCATGGTTGTGGTGGTAGTTTTGCCGTGGGTCCCCCCGATGGCCACACATTTCTTACCCCGACTAATTATACCAAGCACTTCGGCCCGCTTTTTAATTGGGTATCCGTGTTCGATAAACCAGTTAAGTTCCTGATGGTCGCGTGGTACTGCAGGTGTCCAAACTACCAAATCCACATCACCGGGAATCAAGCTGGCGTCATCTTCATAGTGTATGTGCATCCCTTCCATTTCGAGCGCGATGCATAGTTCCGACCGGGTGCGGTCGTAGCCGTATACTTCGGCGCCTTGCAGGCGGAAAAATCGGGCAAGGGCCGACATGCCGATGCCGCCAATTCCGATGAAATAGATCCGATGGATGTCGTTCAGCTGCATCCTGCTTATTTTTTGATGAGTTGGAGGGTTTCTTTTTGGCCGCCTCGGTTCATTTCAAAGTCGAGGTGCTGACCATCCGCCGTTATCAATCGAACCATAATCTCCTTTTTCCCCTGCGCGGTGGTGTATAATTTGTCCTTTTCAGTTCGCCAAATCCCAGTTTCCTCTTGCTGCCCAAATTGAGCAGCATAAGAACCGTCTTCTTTGAATTCGAAATGTACCTGCGCTGCATCCAGATCGGATGGCTTGTCGAAAATGAGCCATTTTTCTCCGATCCAGGAGCCGATCAGCTTTGGATTTTTATCATTTACTTTCTGACATGCCAAGAGTGCAGAAAGGATTCCTATAAAAAAGAGTGTTTTTTTCATGGGTAAAAAATTGTTATTGTCGTTTTTTTGATTTTTTCATTTTGGGTATGCCTTGGTGTTTTTCAGCGAGTTGGAGTGCTGCCTTTGCAATGTTCTCAGCGGCTGCGGGCCTCCCCAATTGGTGAATGGATTCTGCCAAACTAAATGCGAGTGCCGGATTTTCGAGAATCAACAAGGCTTCCTTCAACACTTTTTCACTTGCTTCGGCATCGCGTACAATCCTTGCTGCGCCTTTTTCAACCAGCGCAAGTGCATTTTTGGTTTGATGATCTTCTGCTACATTGGGAGAGGGAACCAGTACTGCAGGCTTCCCAACCAAGCACAATTCGCTGATACTCAAAGCGCCTGCACGAGAAATTACCACATCGGCTGCTGCATACAAATAATCCATCCGGTCAATAAAAGCACGAAGTTGTACCTGAGGCAGGTGAGCCGTATCGCAATCCTTGTATTCGTATTCATAAAAACGGCCACATTGCCAAATTACTTGAACTTCCGGATGGCTGCTTAGAAATGCAGTGTTTTCCCGCATAGCGATATTCAATGTGCGTGCACCCAAGCTTCCGCCAATAATTGCGATCGTTTTTTTATTTGGATCTAATTGGTAGTAGGCAAGCGCCTCGGCCCGTTTCCCTTCCAGATGCAAAAGGTCGGCACGCACTGGGTTTCCGGTAAATTGAATTTTTTCGGCTGGGAAATAAGCATTCATGTGATCGTAAGCCACGCAAATCACCTCGGCTTTTTTTGCCAATAATTTATTGGTCACCCCAGCATGGGAGTTTTGTTCCTGAATCAGGGTGGGGATTCCCATTAATTGGGCAGCCCGCATCAGAGGCCCGGATGCATAACCGCCGGTTCCGATAACAACATCGGGTTCAAACCGACGGATCAACCTGCGTGCCTTCAAGGAGGCGCTGAATAGCTTAAAAGGGAAAGACAGGTTTCGACGGAGGCTGGAAAAAGACAAGCCACGTTGAAATCCTGCAATCTGGAGCCCTTCAATGGCATAGCCTGCTTTGGGTACGCGGTCCATTTCCATTTTACCTACTGCACCAACAAATAAAAAGTTTGTTTCCGGCTGAATCCGCCGAATCGCATCTGCAATGGCAATTGCCGGAAATACATGTCCGCCCGTTCCGCCTCCGGTAATCATGACTTTATATATTGATTTTTGCGTCATTTTCCTGTGTTTGAACTTTAATTGGCAGATTCTTCAATGAATTTACTCACACTCAGGATCATACCTAAGGAGATGGAAGTAAACAAAATGCTGGTCCCCCCCATGGAAATGAGTGGAAGCGTTAGGCCTGTAACCGGAACAAGATGCACCGATACGGCAATATTGGCCAGGGCTTGTACCGTTAGGGACAAACTGAGCCCAATGGCCAAAAAAGTTCCAAATGCTTTGGGGCTTTTCGTTACCAATTTTACGGTGCGTAAAAACAAAAGCACAAACAAGGCCAATACGGCCGTGCCGCCCATCAAACCGTATTCTTCGCAAATTATGGCGTATATAAAATCGGCATAAGAGTAAGGAAGGAAATTTCGGGCAATAGAGTTTCCCGGACCAACCCCGAATAAACCGCCGCGTGCGATCGCAATTTTGGCCTGTTGTACCTGATAGCCCCCATCAGGGTTGTGCAAATATTCGTTTACACGGGATATCCAGGTATCTACCCGCACCAAATCATGTTGAAATTTTCCAACAGCAACAAGACCCGCAAAAACCAACAGTCCCATCAGGCCAAGCAATCCAATGTATTGCAGACTTACACGACCGATAAACATCAGAACGATACAAGTAAAAAACAATATCATGGCGGTTGACAGGTTGGCAGGCGCAATGAGCCCGCACACCAAAATAACCGGAATAATTATGGGCATAAACGCATCCCTGAAATTGTTGATGTAGTCCTGTTTGCGGGTCAATTCGCGTGCGATGTACAAGATCAAGGCAATTTTTGCAAAATCAGAAGTTTGGAAACTGAATCCTAATATGTCAATCCAGCGGTTGGCATCGTTAACGTGCCGCCCAAAAAACAGGGTAAATGCGAGCAAAGGAACCGCGATCAACATTAAATAGGGCGCAGCTGCCTGGTATTTGCGATAATGCATCAGATGCCCCAGGTAAATCAGAAACAAACCAAATGCCAGGCGCACCAGATGTGTTACCAAATAATAGGTCGTGTTTCCGTTTTTCGATTGCCAGGCAAGCGAACCGGTGGCGCTGTACACAGCCAGGGTGCTGAAAAGGCACAATATGGCAATGATCATCCAAATGCTGCGATCACCCCTCAGTTCTGCGGAAATACGGTTGCCCAATGACATAAGACTTAACGTTTTAACACGGCCGCTCGAAACTGGTCGCCGCGATGTTCGTAGTTTTTAAATAAATCAAAACTGGCACATGCCGGACTCAATAGCACGGCATCTCCTGGCTTGGCAATTTGTGCTGCCGCCTCTACTGCTTCTTCCGCGCTTGCCGTTTCAACAGTAGGGATATGCAAATGATCAAATGCGGCCCGTATGCGGCTGTTATCCAAGCCCATACATACAATGGCTTTTACCCTTTTTTCTACATGGGGCAACAATATTTGATAGTTGTTCCCCTTGTCTATTCCGCCCACGATCCAAATGGTGGGGCGATCCATGGACTGCAAAGCATAGAAAACAGAATCCACGTTGGTCGCTTTACTGTCATTGATGTACAATACACCCGCTTTTTCGGCCACCTTTTCCATGCGATGGGGGGGCGGGGTAAAATGATATAGACCTTGCTCTATGGTCATGTTATCGAGGCCCAATTTGAGTGCAATTCGGATGGCACATGCTGCATTAAACCGATTGTGCGGACCTTGCAAGGCTGTACTTGAAACATCAAAGCTGTATTTTTGTCCGATACGCACATAGCCATTTCTCAAATCAGCCTGTTTTATTTGATCCATTTTACAGCGTACATAGGCAGGATTTGCGGCAAGAAAGCCCTGAATTTCGGGGTCATCGGCATTTGTTATGAGCCAATTGCCCCGTTTTTGGTTCATTGTAATTCGGAATTTTGCCTTTACATAGTTGGCCATCTGGTAGTCGTACCGATCGAGGTGATCGGGCGTGATATTGAGTAAAACGGCAATATTTGGGCGAAATTTGTCCACATCATCGAGTTGAAAACTGCTTACTTCCAGCACAAATATCCTTTTTTCATCATTGGTTCTTTGAGCGCGAATGTCTTGCATTACCAGTTCGGCAAAGGAATTTCCTACATTTCCTCCAGCGCGTGCGTCGAGCCCTCCAAATGCAAGCAAATGATGAATGAGGCGGGTTGTTGTCGTTTTTCCATTTGATCCGGTAATTGCAATCAGGGTGCATTTTCCAACATGACGTGCGGCAAATTCAATTTCTCCTACGATTTTGATTCCTTTCTGCCGGATGGCTTGAATTACAGGCGCTTTTTCCGGTATACCAGGACTTTTGATTACTTCACGGGCATTCAAAATCAAATCCATGCTGTGCTTGCCGCCCTCATAGGGAATGCCGTTTTGCTCCAGTATTTTTTGAAACACAGGTACAATGGGGCTGAAGTCGGATACAAATACCGGGTAGCCCAACTGTTTGGCCAGGAGGGCGGCTCCGGTTCCAGATTCGCCGGCGCCCAATATGACTATTGGCTTTTTCATGGTAATTATCTGATTTTCAGCGTAATTATGGTTAAAACGGCCAACATGATCTGAACAATCCAGAAGCGGACGGAGATTGTTACTTCGTGAAGTCCTTTCTTTTGATAGTGGTGATGCAAGGGGGCCATCCGGAAAATCCGGCGCCCTTCGCCATATTTCTTTTTGGTGTATTTAAAATACCAAACCTGGATGATTACACTCAGGTTTTCTACCAGAAACACACCACATAAAATGGGAATCAACAACTCTTTTCGGATGATTATTGCCAATGCCGCTATGATCCCGCCAAGCGTTAAACTGCCAGTATCTCCCATAAAAACCTTGGCAGGAAATACATTATACCACAAAAAGCCGATGCATCCGCCCAACAAACAGGCGCAAAAAACCACCAATTCTGCACTGTAGGGTATGTATAAAATTTTCAAAAAATCGGCTGCAACCGAATTCCCGCTCAAATAGGTTAAAACCCCTAATGCAAGAATTACAATGGAGGAAACCCCAGTGGCAAGTCCATC
>JAGWYI010000162.1 GCA_018969455.1 Bacteroidota bacterium
CAGTTGGTTGTAATAAGCATCAAAAGGTTGAAAAACCCATAAAGTGGGGATGTGGAACAAATAAACCTGGTCCTTATTGCCTGGATCGGGTAAAAAAACCATTGTGTTGTCGGAATTGTAACCCGTAGCATAGCCACCAGTATCTTGAACACAGAACTCGTTGTACACTGCTCCGGGATTCAAACCATCGCTGTTTGCTATATATTCATTGTTACCATTATCGATGTAACACCCATTGGAGAATAGGCTGAGTTGTCCACTACTGTCACATATCATGGCAGATGATTGAAGTATAGACATTGGTTTCGACTTAAACGTAATTTGCAATGAATCATTGAAGTCAAAATAAATTCCATTTGCCAAGGGTTGTTCTGAATATTTATAACCAAACACCCAGGTACGATCTTCGTTTTGGGCTTGCAGGCATGTGTATGAATATAAAAACAGGAAAATGAGTGGTATGTATCGCATGGTAAAGCATAAAAAGCGTGCTGCATATCTGCCCCGCTGTCTGTTGCTGCGCAAAGTTGACGGTAAATTAATTGAACAAATATAACCCCTTATACATTTCAAAAAAAGGACAGTATTGCAAATTTCAATCCGGGCAGATTGAAACGAAAAACTTGAATACTACGATTTTCGAGCGCCTCTAAAAATCTGTGCAAATCACTGAAATCTGTGGTTCCCCCCTAAGCCCGGAACAAATACCCCCACACCTTCCGCTTTTTCCTGGCCCCGCTTTTTGTTTTTTTAACATAAACAGGTACGCTGATTTCTCCTTGTACGTTTACCCGGTTGAATCCGGTCACAATGTAGGTATAATATTCGCCTTCTACCGCCGTGCGGTCTTCAAAAATCCATTTTTCATCGTTGTACGGGCTGATGTATACCAGGTTTCTGGGATCTTTCAAATCGCCGATGCGTTCACCGGAGAAACGATACACCGCATAATAAAAGGGCATCTCGTCGCCCTTGAGGATGTTGCACACGTTCCACGCAATTTTGATGGTGCTTTCGGTGCCTTTTACCTTGCAAATTTGCGGTGTCGCGGGCGTTACATTCGAAAGATAGGACATGCCCGGTTGCAGGGCCTGGCTGCGGTATTCATTGGTGATTAAAGAGTCCTGAACACCCAAGGGGTTGTTTATCAATGACATAGCCGAAAAATACAGGCTTCCCTGTACATGCTGATTGGCTCGATTGAGTGCCAGTTGTTTGCTGATTTCGGTGGGCTGGTTCCAGTTGGGGTCGTTGCCGGAGTTTCCAATTTTATAGGCTGCATGCCCGATGTACAATTGCTTCCCGTTGGTATTTTTGCTCCACCAATCCACCAAAACGGCATAATCTGCCGGTGGAAAGCCAATGCTCCAGTAAATCTGGGGCGCCACATAATCGATCCAGCTGTTTTTCAGCCACAACAAAACATCGGCGTACAAATCGTCGTAGCAAGTAATGCCCGCCCGGGTGTCGGAACCGTTCACGGGGTCGCGGTCTTTGTTGCGCCAAACGCCAAACGGCCCGATGCCAAAACGCACATAAGGCTTGATTTTCTTGATGTTTTGTGAAACCTCCTGGATCAAACGGTTTACATTATCACGGCGCCAGTCTTCTATGGTATTGAATTTGCGCGGATTTTTGGCAAAATCATTGTAATCATCGAGTTCCTGGCCGTTTTCTTTATAGGGATAAAAATAATCATCGAAGTGAATGCCATCGATGTCATATCGAATCACAATGTCTTTTACCACATTGACCAAATATTGCCGCACTTTGGCGCTGGCCGGATTGAAATAATAACGACGGCCATAGCGAAAAAACCATTCGGCTTTGCTTTCGTCCGGCAAAGCGCGCAAAGGATGCAAAGGCGAAAGTGCCGCCGTATCCAGGTCAAAAGTGGCCCGGTAGGGGTTCAACCAGGCATGAAACTCCATGCGGCGGTCGTGTGCGGCCTTAATCATGTACTCCATCGGGTCGTACAAGGGCTCGGGCGCAGTGCCTTGGGTGCCGGTAAGGTATTTGCTCCAGGGAATGGTATTTGAATTGTAAAAAGCATCGCCCGCGGGACGCACCTGCACAAAAACGGCGTTCATGTTCATGGCCTTGAGCACATCCAAAATGCTGTCGAACTGCATCCGCTGCCGATCGGGCGACAAACCCGGTTCCGAGGGCCAATCGATGTTGCCAACGGTAGCGATCCAGGCCCCGCGCATTTCTACCGGCGGCTGATCGTTAACCGGTTGGGCATTTGATTGAAATACAATGCATAACAGGAATACAAAAAACGAGATAATTGCCTTCATTACAAGCTGGTTTTGCGTAAAAGTAGCGGATCTGTTGCAAATGGAGCGTAATATGTTCCAAAATTAAAGAAAATGGCAAAACGCGCAGCCCCTTGGTTTCGTATAAAATCGCCAATTTTTTTGGAACTTTACGCTCCCTCCGGCTTGGAGGCCTGCTTTTTGACGATTAATTGGCATTATGACTTTTCCAGAACCCATTCCCGTGCGCACCCTTGCGGCTCAGTTTAACGCGCAACTGCTTGGCGATGAAACCCTTATGGCTACCGGCATCAATGAAATCCACAAGGTACAGCCGGGCGACATCGCTTTTTCCGATGTAAAAAAATACTTTGAAAAAACCCTGAACAGCGCGGCCACCATCATTTTGCTCAATGAAGCGGTGGAATGTCCGCCCGGAAAAGCCATTTTGGTGGTGGAAAAGCCTTTTGAGGTGTATGATTCCATCGTGCGGCAATACCGTCCTTTTCAGCCCATTCTTTCGCCCGTTCACCACGCGGCCGACATTCACCCGAGTGTCATCATCGAGCCGGGCGTGGTCATTGCACACCCGGTAAAAATCGGCGCCAACGCTTACATTCAGGCCAATGCTTACATCGGACCCTACACCTACATTGGCGAAAATGTCATCATTGGCCCGGGCGCCATCATTGGTTCGGATGCATTTTATTTCAAAAAACACCCCGATGGTTCCTACCAGAAATGGCGCTCCGGCGGCCGGGTCATCCTCGAAGACAATGTCGACATTGGCGCTGGGTGCACCATCAACAAGGGCGTAAGCGGCGACACCATCATTGGCGCGGGCAGCAAGCTCGATTGCCAGGTTCACATTGCCCACGGCGTGGTCATTGGCAAAAATTGTTTGATCGCAGCCCAGGCAGGGATTGCCGGTAAAACCATCGTGGAAGACAATGTGGTGATGTACGGCCAGGCGGGGGTTGCCCAGGCATTGCACATTGGCAAAGGGGCGCTCATATCGGCACAGGCCGGCGTTTCCAAAGACCTTGAGGGCGGGAAAGCCTATTTTGGCTCACCGGCAGAAGAAATGCGGGTGAAATTTCGCGAACTGGCCGCCGTACGCCAATTGCCCGATTTTATGAAAAATTTCAAAGGAGAATAAATTACTCGCTGCGCTTCAAAAATTGGATGTTGCGCTTCAATCCTTCGAATTTGATGCGTTTGACGGCCGATTTTTTAAAAATTCGGGAAAAAGTGTCTTCCTCCAGTGCCTGCCAGTCGGCTTTTCGCATGCTCAGCAAGTCGGGATGAGGTTCAAACTGCGGCTCCTCGTGCGGGCGTGCGAATCGGTTCCAGGGGCACACTTGTTGACAAATATCGCAGCCGAACATCCAGTTTTCCATGTGGGGCGCAAAAGATTCGGGAATTTCAGCCCGCAACTCGATGGTGAGGTAGGAAATGCAGCGCGCGGCATCCAGAAAATAGCCTTCGGGCGCAATTGCCTGGGTTGGGCAGGCATCGATGCAACGCCGGCAGGTGCCGCAATGGTCGCGCAGGGGATCGTCATACAGCAAGGGTAAATCGCAAATGATCTCTGCCAGAAAAAAATAAGATCCGCGTTTGGGATGAATGGTAAGCGTATGCCGGCCATTCCAGCCGAGTCCGGCCTTGTGCGCCCACGCGCGCTCGAGCACCGGCGCGCTGTCGACAAAGCAACGCCCGTTTACTTCGCCGATTTTTTCCTGCATAAAGGCAAACAAAGCCTTGAGTTTTTCTTTTACAACAAAGTGATAATCAACGCCATAGGCATATTGGCTGATTTTAGGCGCATCCGGGTCCTCCTGCCTTGCTTCCGTGTGGTAGTTAAAAGCCAGGCAAATAACCGTTTTTGCGCCCGGCACCAGCAGGGTAGGGTCGACCCGCATGTCGAAATGGTTTTCCATATAGGCCATTTGCCCGTGTGCGCCCTGGTGGAGCCATTGTTCCAAACGGCGCGCTTCTTCGTCGAGGCGTTCGGCCCTGGCAAAGCCCACAAAATCGAAGCCCAGGCGCAGGGCTTCCGAGCGGATCAGTTCATTGTTGTTTGAATCTGGCATTTAATCTCTGCAAGGTACAGGACATCTGGGCGTAATATGGAGTCATTCTATGTAAAACCCGTCAAATGTGCATGATAATTGTATATTTTAAAAGTTTGCCGGCTTGTCCCCGTGCAAATTTAACCGAATTTACCGGCGAATCCCGGGCGATCCTGCAGTTTCGCTCAGTCTAATCCTTTCAACGCTTCATATCCATGTCTGGGCATACCCTCTTTTTCCTTTCCCTGCATCTCATTGTGGGATTTATCTGCAACATGCAGGCACAAAATACAGTCAAACATCCTTTAATGCGGGATTTTATCGGGATTAATGGGCGCGGTTCCGATCCTGCTGCTTTGATGCGCTCCTTTGGGTTTGTACGCGAATACCATGAATGGGCCGATGACACAGGTTTCGACCCGGATGGCCTTCCCAACTGCCCTGTCCTGCCTTTGCGTTTTTCACCCAGCAACAGCAAAGCGGCGCACATAGATTATGATAGTTTGTACCGTACACTTTCGGGCAGGGTGGCGCCCTGTTTGAAAGGGCTCGCACCGGAAATGCTTGGTCTTCGTAATTACGATCCCATATTGCTCGAAAGAAAACCTTTGTGCGATTCAACCCTCAACGCGGCCATGCCGGAAGCCTATCTTGATTTTACCCGTTGGGTTACCGCATATGCATTGCGTTATGGAAAGAATCGGGCTTGCAATGAGGCGCTGGGGTCTGATTTTTGTAATTTTTACAAGCATCAGCTTGAACCTAAAAATGCGGAATATTCCGGATTCGGGCTCATACCTACCCTGGAATTGGGCAACGAACCTGATAAGTGGTGGTATGACGATGCTTTTCGCAACCAGCCTCAGGCATTGTACCAGTATATGCCCACCCAGTATGCGGCACTTCTTCATGCGGCCTACGATGGAGCGGGTAAAAGTGCCGGGTTCCGGCTTTCTGGAGAATCAAGTTCCTATTTGGGGGTAAAAAATGCGGATTCTACCATTCAGGTGGCCATGGGCGGGTTGTCGGATTTTCGAGGGCGGTATTTGGTGGAGACTTTACAGGCGGCCTGGAATCTGCGTGCAAATATGCCAGGAGTAGTGCACAAATTGCCACTCGATGTAATAAACCTTCACCATTATTGCAGCGATGTACCCTATACGGGGGCAGAATACATAAACAACCCTGCCATATGGAATGCATATGATTATTATGGGTTAAATACGCGCGGTATTTCGCCGGAAGCTGCCCAATTGAAAGATCGATGTACCCGTTTTTTTCAAAAATTGCTCGAAAGTCTGCCAGATACAGCCCTTCGAAATGCCGTTGCAAGCCCTGGAACCCGATTTTGGTTGAGCGAGTTTGGGTATGATACCAACGATAATTCACCAATTAAAGCCCGCCTCAGCGCCGGCACCCAGTCCTATTTCACTACACAGGCCCAGTGGCTGGTGCGTTCTTTTCTTGAGTTGTCGGCGGTTGAATACCATACCGGAAACCAAACCATGGTGTTTGACCGGGCAGCGGCCTTCGATTTGCGCGACCATGCGTTGCCCGAAAATGGGTTGTTTTACTACCAAGGTGGTGGTTTATTTTCGCACAGTGGGTTGATGAATCGCCGTTTTCAGCCCAAACGGGCCTGGTATTACGTTCAAACGCTCAAGAATGTATTGGGTGATACCCGGTTTACCCAGGATTTAAATCCGAATGGTGAAATCAAGTTTGACAATGGAGGCGTACCGCCCCGTATTTATTATTACAAGGGGGAAAAAGGGGAAAAAATACTGGCAATATGGTCGCCAACTGAGAATAAAACGGCCAATAAGTTTCTTACCCTTTCTACAACGCAACTGATAAATGCCTTGAATGATCCGGAACTGACAGAAATAAAATCGGCCACCCTGGTACAAATGCTCGATCACAGTACCGCAGGTATCAGAAAGGGCTTTGATATCTCCGGAAATTTTATCCGGTTCAATACCAATACCGTTGGTATATCGGAAACACCCATTTTTGTTGTGTTGAATCAAAATATCAGCGATGTTTTGCCGACCTGCCCTTTGAATGTCGTTTCCAGGGTAACGCGCTATTGTCACGGGGTTCTGTTGGAATGGAAAGCCGGACAAATACCCCCGGGTAAATGGCAAGTATATGTAGCAGAACGAAACAATTTGCCCAATAGCCCTTACTGTCAGTCTTTTTTGAATACCGATCTGTTAGGGAATGCTTACGTTCACCCTTATTTAACGGATTTTCCGGCCAGCAGGGGTCGGCTTTTTATAGATGAATTAAAACCATCCACCGATTACGTAGTATTTTTGGTTTTTATCGATGCCGATGGGTTGCCGGCGCGCACACCTTTTTTGCAATGTTTCACCACGCTTGCGGATGTTCCGCACGTATTCAATCCCTGTTTTACCCTTATTCCTTTTGAATCGCAGGCGGGGCCAGCCGATGATTATTGTCATTTGGCCGTCCAAAATCAGGTTCCTTTTTTCAATCCTGGTTGTAAATCGGATGCTTGCTCGGGTGGTAATCCGACAGCCCTGTTTTCCTGCGCCGCCATGGATGCGGAAACAGGTTGTGGTTTACCGTTTTTATTTCCGATTGATGAATTGTGGGCGGGTTCTGAAACCCGAGAAATTGAGTTGGACTTTTCAGAGCCGGTACTTTTAGATGGAATCAATTGGTATCATCACAGCGGCAACGCGCCGCTGGATGTTTTTTATGCTTCCTGTGCGGAACCGCATATGCGAAAACACCTGTTTACCTGGCAAGCAGACGCCTGCAACCGTTGGATTCATTGGGTACAGGGCTTGCCAGTTGAGCCAATTTCGCGATTGTGGTTCCGGAAATCTTCAGTGGGGTTACAATCAGAAGAACCGGATCTTAAAATTGGAAAATTATATTTTTATGGAAAAAGGCTTGGTTGTGGCGATGTAGACACGCCCCAGGCGAGTTTCGAGCGCGATACGGTGTCGATGGGGACTGATTTTTTAATTTATCCGAATCCGGCGCACGATGTTGTTCGAATTCAGGTGTCAAACAGTGTGATACAAACGCTGGAGTTGATGGATAATCAGGGCCGAATATTGGGTGTATATCAGTTGATGGATCGGGAACTTGCTTTGCCTGCGCTTGCGCCAGGCAGTTATTTTGTGCGCGGGCTTGGGGCTTCGGGTCGGATAATCGTCAAGCGATTTGCAATCGTACCGTAATCAATCCTGGGGTTCCAGCAATTTTTCGAGTCGAATTCCGCGAGAGCCTTTGATCAGGATGGTATAATGGTTCAGATTTTGGGTTAAAAACCAGTCTCGTGCCGTTGCTACATTTGGAAAGTGGATGGCGTTAAACTTGGCGAAAGGAGTATTTCCAAATTCGGGGCCTACGAGTACCAGTTGGTCGAACTTGCTTTTTGCGGCCATTTTCAGGATGGCGAGGTGTTCTTTAGCGCTTTCGCCGCCCAATTCCAGCATATCACCCAGAATAGCCATTTTATGGGTGCTTTTCAGGCTTTGCAAGGCATGGATGGCGGGCGCCATGCTGGATGGATTGGCGTTATAAGCATCGAGCAAGATATGGGCATTTCGGTGGTTTATCCATTGGGAGCGGTTGTTGTTGGGGGAATAGGATTCAATGGCCGTTTTAATTTTGGCTGCGGGTACTTTAAAATAGATGCCAAGTGCGATGGCGGTCATGATGTTTTGAAAATTGTGGCGACCAATAAGTTGGCTGTCAATTTGGATGTTTTCCCCTGCATCACTTGTAAAAGAAACACTTACTTTGGGTGATTCGGTTAATAATTCAATTTCAATCAGGCCAGTGATGGGTTCTCCGGTGTGTGCTTGTCGGTATTGTACTTTTCGTTTGTTGTTTCGCGCGAGTGTACGCAGGTATTTTTCTGATAAATTCAGGAAGACGCATCCATTGTTTTTTGCGAGGAAGTGATACAGTTCTGCTTCTGCTT
>JAGWYI010000163.1 GCA_018969455.1 Bacteroidota bacterium
ACCTTGCCATACACCTTTTTGCCGTTGAGAGGCGACCAGCCGCATTTGTACAGAAGGGAATCGGGGTTTACCTGCCAGCGCGCATTTACATCTACGATGGCCAAATCAGCCCATGCGCCTTCCTCCAAAAAGCCCCTTCCCGATACCTGATAGGCAATCGCGGGCGCGTGGCACATTTTCTCTACGATGCGTTCCAGGGTTATTTTTCCTTCCTGGTAAAAACCGAGCATGAGGTTCAAACTGTGTTGGATAAGCGGCAAACCGGAAGGCGCCTGGGCATAAGGCTTCATTTTCTCATCCCAGGTATGAGGTGCATGGTCGGTAGCAACTACATCCAGACGATTGTCGAGCAAGGCCGGAAGCAAGGCATCCCGGTCTTTTTTTGATTTTATGGCAGGGTTGCATTTGATTTGGTTGCCTAGATATCGGTAATAACGATCGTAGTAGTACAAGTGGTGCACACATACCTCGGCAGTGATGCGTTTTTGCTCAAGCGGGATTGAATTGGTAAACAAATCCAGTTCTTTTTCTGTGGTTATGTGCAAAACATGCAAGCGAGTTTGATGTTTCTGGGCCAGCGCCACAGCAAATGATGAGGATAGGTAACAGGCCTCTACATTTCTGATTTTGGGATGCATGTGCGGGTCAATCTGGGCGCCATAACGACCTTCAAACTGTTGCAGGCGTTGTTTTATGGTTGCTTCATCCTCACAATGCGTAGCAATTAACAAAGGCGCATTGGCAAATATGCGATCCAGGGTATTCGGTTCATCTACCAGCATATTTCCGGTGCTGCTGCCCATAAAAATCTTTATGCCACACACATTTTTAGGATCCGTTCGCATCACCTCATCATAGTTTTCGTTGGTGGTACCCATGTAAAATGAGTAATTAGCCAGAGAATCACGGGCGCCAATTTGGTATTTTTCCTCCAAAAGCCCTTGTGTAACCGAAGGTGGTTGCACATTGGGCATCTCCATAAAACTGGTTACACCGCCAGCAACAGCAGCCCTGCTTTCGGTACCAATGGTGGCCTTGTGTGTGAGTCCAGGCTCCCGAAAATGCACCTGGTCATCAATGATTCCGGGAATAATATAATGCCCCCCGGCATCCAGTTCCCGATCGGCCGACACATTCAACTCGGAACCAATTTTTTCAATTCGCCCATTCCGAATAAACAAATCACCATCCCGGATAATACCCCGGTTGACCATCCGGCCATTTTTTATTAAAATACTTTGCATGGATTTGCCTTTTTTTTGTTTTTCACTGAAAAATTTTTCAGCCCTTTTATTGCATATTATACTATACGCCGCCAGATTTTGTGCATAACGATCTTTATAAATCATTATAAATCAGTGAAATCCATCCTGATTTATCCACAAAATCCGGCGAATCCTGGTATAAAACGCATGCAGGGTTTTGTAAGCGAAAATTTGATTTTACTGACAAATATACTTCACACCGCCAGGTTTTGTGCACAATGTTTTCACACATCATTATACATCACCGAAATCCATTCTGATTTATCCACAAAATCCGGCGAATCCCGATGTAAGTTTAACGGCCAATGGTCGGCAAGGATTTGCAAACAGTCCATGCTTTGTTTCAATTCGTGCATGAGAAGAAATCTACCGACTTTCAATCTCTTTTTTGCAAGATGGACGACACATTCTATAAATTATAGTAAATCAGCCGATTAGAAAACAACAACATGTTAATGTTTTTTACATGTTGTTTGTTATTATAGTTCATGAAAACCAACATATTTTAAATATTGATAAAAAATATGTAATTTTTTTTTCAAAACCAATTGTGAAAAAATCCAAAACCGGCTTACCTTTGTAATAGGTAATTACGAATGATACCGTTTTTTTCAGCGGTTTAAGATAAATGAAGCGTGTTTTGATGACGTCCTTCTCCGAGAAAGCTTGGAGGGGGACTTTTTTTTGCTGCAGTCGTTTTTCTGATTTATCCCGCTCATTTTTTGTCAAACAGCCCTAAATCCTGTCAATTTTAGCCTTTTTACCCCTTATAGATATTTTTTGTTTTGCTGAGATTTAAAAAAAACTTGTTACCTGACGCTGCTTGTTCCTAATTTATTCATTTCAGTCTGGAGGCATGATTGCATTTATTAGGCCGAACCTGCCAGACGATCTTTCTTTATGTGAAACTATGATGTCTGGAATGGGGTCCAAGAAAGTGCCTTGGTGCGGCCTCCAAAACTGCATGTCCCTTATTGAGTTTATACCAGGATTCGCCGGATTTTGTGGATAAATCAGGATGGATTTCGCTGATTTATAATGATTTATAAAGATCGTTCTGCACAAAATCTGGAGGCGTAAAGTATAAAAGAGCCCAAATAAAGTTGTAATTTTTACAGGCATCGTTTATCAGGTTTTAGAGGATCCCATATATGCAAAGACTTTAAATTCTGGCGCCTGAACACATTTAAATAAAATTAAACTATATCAGAATTTGCAGGATTTTGTGGATAAATCAGGATTGATTTTACTGATTTAAAGACGCTTACAGGGATCGGCATGCCAAAATCTGGCGATCTGAAGTATGAATAAAAAAATTATACACTCGGATTCGAGATACCTGTTCCATTGGCAGAAATCACCAAAGGCTTGGCCAAAACAAAACTGCCCCAAACCCAATCGGTTGAACCAATTTGGATCTGAGGCAGTCACAATCCCCCTGAAAAGAGGGATTATAAATTCTTGGAAACTGTTTTAAAACCTCCGGGATAGATGAAAGGTAAAGATTTTGACGCCAGGCAAGGCTTATTTTTGAGGGAATGGCCATGTCCTGTTGCCGAAAAAATAAATGCAGCATGGCGTTAAAAGATTTGCCTTTCAGCATTTCGGAGGTTATAAAACAGTTTCTTAGACATCCGAAACAAATAAAAAACCGATGCCAGGCTCCGCCAAACATCGGTTAAAAAAACGTGATCCCGACTGGGGTCGAACCAGTAACCGCTGGCTTAGAAGGCAAGTGCTCTATCCATTGAGCTACGGGACCATTTTTTATTTTCGCAAAAGTACATTTTTCAACAAGTATACACAACGCAATTTTTCCTGAATTCGTTCATTTTTACTCTGTTTTCACCAATTTACAGCTTCCTGCCCCTTCGTTGCCGTGTACCAGGGCATAATAAACGCCCTTTTTCCCATCCCAATCAACCGTAACCCGTTGTATGCCTGCCGAAAATGTGCCTTTTTTGCTCAATACAAGCGCGCCTGTCAAGTCATAAACCTGAATTTGAAGTTCCTGCGGCTTTTTTAATTGAAAAACCAGCTGGGTTTGGCTGCTAAAAGGATTGGGCTGCGCCATTACTGCCAACATATATTTACCCAAGAGCGCACTGATGCCGACAATGGAATCATAAGGAATGGTAAATTGAATCTCGCAAGGAGCCTCGTTGCCACACGCATCGCCGACAAACCATTTTATGTAATGCGCGCCCGGCGGCAATTGCGCCCCCGAGGGAGTCCCCGGGTTGGCCGCAGTATACCAACAGGTACGCGCATGCACCAATCCATTTAGGATGGTTTGCGTCACCCCGAATGTGTACAAATTATCAGGCAGTACATTGCGTTCATCAAAACGGCGTTCCTCACCTCCCTGATAGCCCGGTGTGTTGATGTTGTTGTACCGAACCGTTCCAGGTGTTCCGGGATTCGTACTCGACACCACCGTTTCGGGCTGACCATCCTGGTTCAAATCCAAAAACAACAAATATCGAAAGTTCAGATTCGTGCCGCTGCAACTGTCCAGCGCCTGTATCCCCAGATTGGCAGGCCGTTCCGGCAAATCATTCGATGCAGTGGCATTGTTTAACCAATAATCCTCATGCCAAAGTTTCGGGTTGTTGGCTGTGGTGTCTGGCAAAAACAAGGCATTATCCGGGCAATTTTGAATAATCGGCGCCTTGTTGTCATAAATCCGGATGTACTGCCGGTATCGGTAAAAATTGGCGTGCTTATTCCAGAAAGTACTGAAATCGGTTTTGCTGGGGTCGCCAGGGTTTATTTTTATCAGGCTCGGATTCCAGGGGGCACTAAGCCCGGCCGGACCAACAAGCGGTCCGGGCTTGTTAAACGGCGAATTCGAAATCGCATTGGGGCTCGGGTTCGGAACCAATACGCCAGCTGCATTTGGCTTGTAAGTTGCCGTGTCAAAAACGGTCCAGATGCGATCGAAACTTTTACAAAACTGTGGTACAATATCCAAGGGCACATCTTCGAATGCAATTTTTATCGGCAAATGATTGACATTCAACAGGCTAGGGGCGCTCAAATTTTCCTGGCAATCTGCCCCAAGGTAATCATCCGGAAAACGAATAGCCACCCCGTCGAACCCGCCAAGCGGCATGGATCCAATGATGTCAAATCGAACCGTATCCAACGAAACAATATGGCAGGAATCCTTGAATTGCCATATCATAAAATGACGGCCAGGTGGCAACTGTGGCTTGACTAATTCGGGAAGGGTTGCTTCATTTCGCCAGATTGCACGTACGGTGTAACTGGAACCATCCTTTGTGCTTTCAATTGAAAAATGATACTTTTCGGATAAAATGGCCGAATGCTGGTCGAATTCGCGCAATTCTCCACCTCCAGACAACGGATTGTTAAATTTTAAAAAGCCAGCCGGAACATTCGGGTCATCCGGAACGACCACGGTTTCCTGAAAACCATCGCCATCCAGATCCAGCCATAATTTATAGGAGATCTGAACGCCCGTGCAGGTATCTGCAAATGTTTTCTGAAGTTCAATCTCCGCTTCCTCCAGATCTTTCAATCCGGTATTTGGATTGATCCAGGAAGTTGAATTCCAGAAGGCGGGGCTGTTTCCCGAGGTATCCTGAATGGAAACAGCTGAAAGGCTGGTTTGGGCGCCAACAATTTGAAGCCAAGCTGCAAAGAAGCTCAGGAGAAATGGTGTTCTCATGCGGTACATTTTAAGGTTGTTGTGTAAAGTTACGCTTACATTGCGGCAAAAACAATGCCATGATGTCTGAAAATGCCAAAAACATACAAATAGAGCCCTCCTGGAAGTCTGTTTTAGGCGCTGAATTTGATCAGCCCTATTTTGACAACATTCGGCAATTTTTGCATCGTGAAAAATCTGCCGGGAAGACCATTTTCCCGCCCGGTCCCTTGATTTTCAATGCATTTAACAAAACACCTTTTCATGCAGTTAAGGTAGTTATCCTGGGCCAAGATCCTTATCACAACCCGGGAGAAGCCATGGGACTGAGTTTTTCTGTTCCCAAGGGCGTACGCATCCCGCCTTCATTGGTCAATATTTACAAGGAAATTGAGCGGGATTTGGGCATACCCGCCCCCAAACACGGCGATTTAAGCGCCTGGGCCGAACAGGGCGTGCTGCTGCTCAATGCCATGCTCACCGTAACAGCCGGACAAGCGGCTTCCCATCAAAAAATTGGCTGGCAAAACTTTACAGATGCTGTAATCCGCATATTATCTGAACAGCGGGACGGACTGGTTTTTATGCTTTGGGGCAATTTCGCCAAGGGAAAGCGAAGCCTGATTGACTCAAGCAAACACACCATTTTAGAAGCCGTACACCCTTCTCCTTTGGCCGGAAATGCCTTTCAGGGCTGCGGGCACTTTTCGAAGGCAAATAGAGCATTGGAAATTCAAGGAGCAGCTCCAATCAACTGGGAACTTTGATCAATTGTACATGGGTGACAATTGGGGCATAAGGGCTGGAAAAGGGAAAGCAATCCGTTTTTGATCCAGCACCTCTTCCACCAAATTCAGATATTGTTCATCCACAATCTCGTGACTAAATTGCCTGTGAGCCTTTAGTCGGCCATTTTTACCCATCCGAACGTACGCCGAGCGGGGCAGGGTACAGCATTTTTCAAATATTTCCTTGAGCGAAGCAGTGTCACGGACGGGAACAAGAAACCCATTGAAATGATCATCCACTGCCTGTCGGCAGCCAGCCACATCTGTGGTAATGATGGGCCTGGCCATAGACATTGCTTCCAACAGGGTACGAGACAAGCCTTCCCGGTACGAGGGAAGCACGATCCAATCGGAATCTGCAATGATCGGCCGTACATCATTTACAGCGCCTAGATACCGGATAACGCCACTTTTAACCCATTGATCCAACTCCTCTTGTTTAATGTGCGCCGGATTACTAAAATCCAACATCCCCAAAATTTGAAAACAGGCATTCGGATGAATTGTTTTGATGTGCTTTGCAGCGCTTACAAATTCATATAATCCTTTGTCGTACAACAACCTGCCGATGTAGGTAAATACAATGCTTTGCGAGGCAGCTCGGGATTTTTTTTGAGGCACATAATCGTCTAGTTTAATCCCGCAGCCATTTACCACAGCCGTTTTTCTGCGCCTAACCAACCCGGAGTTGATCAACAATTCCTGATCATCCGAATTTTCCGTCAGTACTTTTTGGGCAAACAAAAATGAAATGGCGTATAGCATCCGAACGGCAATACCAACCAAATTTTTATGCAAAAAACTATAACCCAGGCCAGTAACCACACAAATTGAATTCACACCAGCCATTGCTGCCCCCAAATTGCCAAAAACATTGGGCTGAACCCCAAAATGAATTACCATGGCGGGTTTATACCGCCGGTAAACGGAATAAAATTCACGCATCATGGCCAGGCATTTAACCGGATTGGTGCTATTTCGTGAAAAATGTGCCAAATGCCGATGCTTAACCCCAAAATGCACCTTGAGCTTTTCCACTGATGAATCATGTGGCGCAAGCACCATAACCTCATAACCGGCCTTTTGTAAAGCCTGAATCAAATACAAACGATAATGATAAATGGTCCAGGTCAAATTAGCCACCAATATGACAAGTGGCTTTTGCGCTTTTGATTGATAATAAATTTGAGACATAAAAAAGAGGTAGCATTACAAAGGGCGAGCCTTTGCATACATGCAAGTGTTTGTAAACCAGTAAAAGCGCTATTGAGGAGGAAATTCGGGACGTATTTCGAATAGAGGCAAATGCAAGGATTACTATTAAATACAGCGCAAAGGTAGGGGGCATTTCATTTCAACAAAAGATCTTCATAATTACTTAACTTGAAGCATACCAATTTATGTAGCAAATGCGAAAATTCAAATTGTTAAATTATTAAAATTTAAAAAAATAAATATGTAAGTTGTTTTATGTTAATTTTTTAAATATTTACTTGATTTTATGTCGCCAATGTTAAGTTTTAAAACTACACTTGGCGGTTCTCGCGTAATGCGAATATATTCAGGCTTAAATTATTGAAAATCATCGATTTATGTGTTGTCTAGTTTAAGTTTTCAGGCTGCGTTCTTCAACGTTTGCGCACAAACTCCCACACGGCGATGCCACAGGCAACTGCAACATTCAGAGAGTGTTTGGAGCCATATTGCGGAATTTCGATGGCGCCATCGCAATAGGGTAGTAGCATTTCATCTACACCATCCACCTCATTGCCTAAAATAAGAGCGCAAGGCAAAATGGCGCTCGCTTCAATTTGATGCAACCAGGTTTTGGCGGAGGTTTGTTCGAGTGCAAAAACACGATAGCCCTTTGATTTCAAATCTAAAACAGCGTCCAGGGTGTTTTCAGCATGTCTCCAACGTACCGTTTCAGTGCTGCCAAGGGCCGTTTTCAAAATTTCCCGGTGCGGCGGTTGTGCGGTTATGCCTGCTAAAATCAACTCCTCCAGGGCAAAGGCATCGGCAGTTCTGAATATCGAGCCTACATTTAATCCCGAGCGTATTTGATCCAAAATTAAAACCAGGGGAAATTTTTCGCCTGCACGAAATTCGGCCACACTCAACCGATTGAGTTCTGTAGTTTTTAGTTTTTCCATAGGGCAAAAATAGAAACTCCGATCCGGAGCTGCAGGCAGGTTTTCTTTAAAAGTAAGGTTTGCCATCGTAAATTTGCGCCATGGAAGACGCTTTGTATAACACCAAACTGGGATTGAAACTCCCCACCGATCCACGCTGGGTTAATCTGGCCGAGATGGACCTGGGAGAAATACTTACAGACCATGCCTATTGTGAACAAAAAGCAACCACGGCTTGCATCAGTTTGATACAAGCTTACCCCGACCGGGAAGAACTTGTACAGGCAGTTGCGCCCGTTGTAACCGAGGAGTGGAGCCACTTCCGATTGGTGTTACAGGAATTGCATAAACGCAATTTGAAGCTGGGAAAACAACGCAAAGACTTGTATGTCAATGCTTTGCTTGATTTTCAAACAAAAGGAGGCGGACG
>JAGWYI010000164.1 GCA_018969455.1 Bacteroidota bacterium
CAACGGATAATTGCCACAAATGCTGGATAAATACAAGCAACTAACCATACCAACAAACATTAAAGCATGCAACAAATTAAAAACTGGATATCTTTTAGAAAGGGTAATCAGATCAGGTTCGTTTTTCTCGGCCATCACCATTACAACCGTAGCCCACAACAAGACCCCAAAGGTCGAAAACAGATGAAAGTTTCTCCAATTTTCCGGAATCGCTTTCGTCGCTAAAAAAAACACAATCGCAATACCTAAAAGAATTTGGCTAGCAACAAAAATGCGCCTGCTATTCAGTTCATTTTTGGCCAATTCAAGGTCGATGGTATGATCCTGAAACGTTTTATTTATTTTTAGATTCTGAACCCAGTCTGTCAAGGCATTGAAAAGAATGGGAAGCATCCAGCCGCCGAAAAGTAACCCGACCCAGGTTTCCGGGATGATGTTAAAGTAGGCAAGTGTTCCTAAACTCAAACTGGTGCTAATGTAAACAAGGTAAATCGCCAAATTTATCCTGGATTGCCCATTCGCAAATTCCAAAACCACCGCATGGAACAAAAAGCCCACGGTTAAAAACAAACGAAAGCTGAGCCGCTCCGGTTCTTGTCCGTAAGCCCAAAGTACATGTAACCACGCAAGCAAGATCAATACCCCTTGAAAAAACCGGATGGGACGTTTGAGCAGGTGATACGAAGGCCATTTAAAAATTGCAACTATTTGTAACACAAAGGGAAACAAGAAAAACCGAACAATGCTGAAGGCGGCGGCTATCCAGATGATATTTTCCAACACATCGTGTTCAATCGGCGCATTGCGCCCTTTGTAGTAAAAACAGCACACAAAGAAAAACATCGCCTGGAGGAAGGCTTTTCCTACGGGTGGTAGCAGGCCTATCCAGTTATGCTTCGAAAAAAACACCAAAAATGGAGGAAAAAACTTGCAAACAACCGCAATGAGATAGTATTCCTGCGCAACCAAAGACTTCGGCATTTCCTGCAAAATAGAATAATACAAACTTGCCGCCTGCGCCGCTTTGTGGTTCGACAAATGTGCTTGTGCCGATTGTCGCTGCGATTTTATAAATTGTTCTTGGTAAAGGGCCAGTTCGTACCCCAGCAGTTCGTCATTCGGAAAAGCTTGCAGCGCTTGCTGGATCGTTGCCAACGCCATTTCCTTATTCTGTGCTACATACGCATAATACTGCGCCAACAAAATGGGTCCACTGCATCCAGAAGTGTGCCCCAACTGATTCAAGTACGCTATAAAAGACGCTTCAAATCCAAACTGCTTGAACAAACCGCCGATTTCGGGTATATTGTCATCAAAATTGATAAAATCACCTGGATCCTCTGCCTCATAAGCATGAAGTTGTGCCTGTTTAAACGCATCCATCCCGGTATTCAGGATGACTATTGCTTCCTTAGGTAAACCTTTGGCAAGAGATAATTTTATTTGAAAATACGCCAATCGGTAGGTGCGTGCCTGCGCAGAAGCAAGCTCAAGCAGCAGGCGTTCATATCCATTCCAGTCCTCTTTGCCGCTATAACACTGTTCCAAAAGCGAAAACGCCTCGAAATCATTGGGATGCGCCGTCCAATGTGCCTCTAAATCCGGCAGCGCCACATCATAAGCGCCAGCATCTACCAATTTGACCAGCGATTGGTATTTTCGTTGTTGAAACGCAAGCATAACGAAACAAGATTATCAGGATCCTCGTATTAGACAAAGTTTAAGCCCGATTGTAGCACCCCGTTGGCCCTGGCCCTTACCCGATCATCTGGATAATTTGCCAAATACGTGCATACGTCTTCTTCCTGCAAACGCCGCAAGGCATCTACGCCGCTGGCGCCGGTTTGCTGGGCAGCCTGGGCAATGGCTTCCGCCATGATGCGACTCATACCGCCGTTACCCTGGTTGATCGCCAACGCAATGATTAAAGTCATAGAGGCCTCCGACTGCAACAAGTCCTGCAAGCGAGGAACGACAATTTGAATGCCGCCCACATTTACACTCAACCTAAAATTGAGCGCAGGTTGCACATACAGGGTGTTGGCCATGCGCAATTGCTCCCGTACCAGCGATGGCTCATATCCTGCCTGAATAAATGCGCCATAAATTCTCGGATTGCGTTGAATATACAACCAGGCATCATCCCCGCGCAAAACCATTCCATTGTCATTCAACACCGTAACCACGCCGCTATCCGTATCAATTCCTACCCGTTGAAAAATGCGGGAAAATTGGGAGGGCGCATTTTGTTCCATCGATACCAACAGTTTGTTCAAACTGCCACCTACCGCACTTCCGCCCGTAAATTGGATAAATCCATAGGAAAATATGGCTTTGTCGTAACTATTTATGGCATCAAACTGCCCCTCGTGGGTCGAAACCCATTGTAAGGCCCGAGCCTGTGGCAAAGACAAACCCACCGATTGAATGGTCGACATATCCAGGGTCATCTTGCTTTGCCCAGCGTACATGATGCCGTTGGGATACACCATGTAGCGCGAATTGTTCAAATTGTCACGCATACTTGCGACAACGCTGCGCCCGTCAAGCAAGGGTACCGTCAAAAAGTACCGCTGAAAACCGTTATCAGGTCTCACCTCCAAGCCAAACTGCCTGCGTGCTGCCAAATAATCGCCATCTGAAAAAACCGGTGGTCGAACAACCGGTACATCTTCTGGTTCAGGTGTCGGGTTAAATGGCGGCTTGGGATTGTCTGAAACCTGGCTTCGAACCTTTAAGGTTTGACCAACGTTCAAATTATCTGATTGAAGGCGGTTTAATGCTTTCAAATCATCCACACGCATGTTGAATTTGCGGGCAATGCCGTACAAGGTATCCCCTCGCACCACGGTATATACTGAAATGGTTTCCATATCAATGTATGATTTTCCAAAATAATTCCTTCATTAACTCTGCTTCCCCGGTATTTGTTGTGTCGGTATCAACGCCTTTTGAACGCAAATCGTACACTTTTAGCAATTCGATAATTTTAATTATTTGAGGCAGGGTGTAATGTTGCAAGCCGATTTTATATTCTTTTAAAAACCATTCAGAACGCAATTCCAGGGCTTTTACAATTTCGTGCTCGGGTTTTCCACCCAAAAAGTGCAACATGTATACTTTTGAAAAAAAAGAATACAAACTGGAAATGGTCATGATGAGGGGGTTTTTACGAATATTGGCTGAGAAATACTGCTCAATACGAGCAAGTTTGGCCTTATCTCGCATTGCCAAAGCTTTCTGCAATTCGTATATATTGTACTCCTTGCTAATCCCAACGTACTCCTGCACATGATGTACTGTGATCAATGTACCCGTAGGCAAATTCAATGCGAGCTTGTCGAGCTCATTCACGATTTTACCCAAATCTGCCCCCAAATACTCTGCCAACAACTGGGCTGCCGCAGGCTCCAATCCCATTTTGCTCGATTTGGCATAAGCAGCAATCCAGTCGGGAACCTGATTGTCATACAACTTTTTACTTTCAAAAACCAAGGTTTTAGCCTTCAGCACCTTCCCCATTTTGCTGCCCATATCGTATTTTTTGTGCTTGTAACACACCACAAATACGGTGCTAGGCATGGGGTTTTCCATATATCCAATCAATTCGCTAAAACCCTTCATGTCCTGCGCCTCCCTTAAAATTAGAACTTGCCGCTCGCTCATCATAGGATAGCGACGCAGGCTGTCGAGCAAACCAATGGCCTCCACATCCTTCCCGTATAATATGGTTTGGTTAAAGCCACGCTCCGCCTCCGGAAGTGCATGGGCAATTATTGCCGCCTCCAATTGATCTGTAAAAAAAGGTTCCTCCCCATGTAAAAAATACACCGGTTGAAACTTCCTGGCCTTGATATCCTTCAATATTTCTTCAAATGTCATATCGGCACGAAGATAGACGCGTCTAGACTTATTTCAAAATCGCAAAAAATCACAATACAAAAACTAATCATATGTTGTTGTAAATCAGAACTTTAATGTTGCATTTTAGAAAAATAAGTTAAATTTGTAAATCAAGCATCCCTTAACATCAATCGCTTGTTCAGAATACGCTGATTGTGTGTGCATATACACATTAGCGTTCATAATCAATTCAATTTGAGTGCTTTAATTTAAAACATAGTTCCACGCTCCATGATCAAATTTACACGCTTGTTAAGCCTCTTTTTCCCTTTTTTTATCCAGGCCCAAAATGTGCATTACGTGCATTCAGACGCCACGGGCGCCAACAACGGCACATCCTGGACAAACGCATTTACCAATTTAAAAACGGCGCTCCAAAGTGCACAAGCAGGCGACCAAATCTGGGTTGCTTCCGGCACTTACCGAACCACCAACCAAACAGATCGAAATCTTTATTTTGAACTGAAATCGGGGGTGCAACTATACGGCGGTTTTAAAGGGGTAGAGTCTGCCCTTTCCCAACGAAATTGGGAACAAAACCCAAGCATCATCGATGGCGACATTGGGCAACCCAATGACAGTACCGACAATGCCTACAACCTTTTCAGGCTCCTCAACCCCGATGCCAATACCCGCATTGATGGCTTTTGGTTCCAAAATGCCCTTAGCAACAAAACGAACTCCCTCGAACTTGGCGGCAGCGGAGCAGCCCTCTTCATCGATGGCAGCACCACGGCAAACGCCCTGATTCAAAATTGCATTTTCTCCCACAACACGGCACTCAATGCCGGCGGCGCTATTTTTATTAAAGCAGGCAACAACAGCAACATCGGGGTGCGCATCCGCAATTGCGTTTTTGAGTTCAACCACGCAGACAATGGCGGTGCTGTCTACCGCCAGGGAAGTGCCATGAGCGGACCCAATGATGATTTCCAAGACTGCCGCTTTTACCGAAATACTGCAGGAAGCTACGGTTCTGCAATTTACTTCTCCGATGCAATGGGCCGTACAGACACCCTGGATGTGCGATATTGTGTTTTTGAGCAAAATCAGGCCCAATTGGGATATACCCTGCCTTCTGGTGCATTTTTTACTGCCGGCCGAAATACAGGCTCCTGTTTAAGATTTGTAGGAGATGAATTTATTCAAAACAGCTCCAAATCGGGAAGTGGTATTGTATTTTATTCTGAAGATTATCCATTGAAATACCTTCTTGTCGATTCTTGCCGCTTTGACAGCAATTATTCCTACCAATGGAATTCCTCCGTCTCAGGCTTGGCTATTTCTGTTTTTTCCGGTTATTACGACTTCGGGGTTTTCAAATCCAGATATGATATTCTCCACAACACCTTTCTACACCACAATGGACCCATCATCGAACTGGCTATGCTCAGCCGAAATACCCTCATGTTGGTGGAAAATGACTTTATTCAAAATTACAACTATTACATCGATTCAGGGGGCGGTTTTCAACTCCTGAGCGACACCATCTATGCCCTGAGAAATCGATTTTATCAAAATCAATTTCCGCCTCGATTCAACATGACTGCCAATTCATACGGCCTGGTACAAGGCAATATTTGTAAAAAAGCCTACATCACGCTCAATATGAACAATAAAAGCGCGCTATTTTTTAACAATGTGTATGATGGTGGTAATGAAGTAAATACATTTGTATTAAACAATAAAAATATTTATTACGGGAATCTGGTCATCAACAACCGTTTTACCCTCAAAGTTGACCCATTTTTGGTCCCGAAAAAACAAAGCTTTATCAACAACATCTTCATCAACAACAGAAATACCATCGTTACACCCGACACCCGCTTTTACCAATATTTGCCTTTTTACGTCGATTCCGCCTATTTTGCTTACAATCTTTTCGATTTTGACAGCAAGGACTCTCTCGGACAAAAATCCTATTTCGGACCAGGGAATTTGTTCGGCCAAGACCCTATGATTCGAGATACCGCAGCTGGAGATTATCAACTTTTGCCTTGTTCCCCGGCATTTGACGCTGGCCTTAATATGCCCTATCAACAATATGGCATTTTGGAAGATATTTTTGGCCATGTTCGCATCAGCGACGCACGCGCTGACATCGGTCCATCAGAAGGCCAACCGCTTAAACTGGAAGCGGCTCCTCTTATCCAGGCTGCCTGCACCGACACGACAGGTGAGGTGAACTTTCCGCTTGCAAACGGGTGCCCGCCTTACCTGTTCCAATGGACATCGGGAGGAAAAATCGGATCTGGAAACACCAAATTAGATGCCGGAACTTACCAATTTACCATAACTGATTCCAAAGGCCGCATCGTTTATGCGTATGCAGTGATTGATGGCGGGCATCCGCCAACTGTCACGCCCACCATTGTGCCTGCCACCTGCGGCTCTTGCACCAACGGCCGCATCAATTTGAGCGTCAGCGGATCCAGCGCCTACAAATACCAGTGGAGCAATGGCGCTACCAGCCGCGATATGACAATGGGCCAGGGCGGCGAATACACGGTCACCATCACCGACGCCAATGGCTGCACCTACACCTTTACTTTCACAGTGCCCATCGTCAGCGCTGCCGAAAATCAGGATGGAAACGCCCCGCGCATCACCCTCGCACCCGTACCCGCGCGTACGGCGCTGCACGTCAGTTGGGAAAACATAGCCGTGGAAAACCTGAGCCTCATCGATGTTTTGGGCAAAGAACAGGTGTTTGTCTGGATACCCGAAGGCCAAAACAATGCACAACTCGATGTAAATCAATTGCCTGCGGGATGGTATTTCCTGCGTGCCCGTACGCGCACACAACAAATACTGACTCGAAAAGTGCTGGTCCGGTGAAAATTCAACGCATAGGCTTATCCAGCGGGCGCTGGTAAATCCAATGTTTTCCCACATATTCCTTGTATGCAGGCCGGTTGATGTGTTTCATGAAATACCAATCGGCCTGCGCTTTTTCGCGCGTGAGTGTGAGCAGCAAATAGCCGTGGTGCATCAAATCCATCTGGCGCACATGCGGATTGGAACCCCTCGATAAAAACCGGTGCTGCGCAATTTTTACCAAAAACGGCTTCACGTATTCATCGTAATTGGCCGAGGTGATGCTGGGGGTGGTATATTCAACTCCAAAGACGCCTTTACCGGTCTTTTTATCGTAAGTCGTCTTGTTTTGCGGTGTTCCGGTCAAATCCATCGCCCAGGTGGTATGACAATCGCCTGTAAGCACCACCACATTATCCATATGCTGGTCTTCAAAAAAACGAAACAATCGGCTGCGTTCTACCGGATACCCGTCCCACATGTCCATAAATTTGGGATTTTTGGGCATCACCCGGGAATTATCCAGGGAAGACAGGATCACCTGGTTTCCGATGAGACGCCAACTTGCATCCGATTTTTTTAATCCTTGGCTAAGCCAGTCGAATTGACTATCACCGATCATGTGCCTACCCGGATCATTGAATACGGGGTCTTTAGCAGAAGCAGCTTGTTTGCTTCGCGCTTCCATACGCTCATCCAGCATCCACAATTCGGCGATATCGCCAAAGGCAAATTTTCGGAACAATTTGCCATCGGCGCTCCGGCGTACCGGAATCCATTCAAAATAGGCTTTTCGGGCGGCTGCTTTGCGGATGTTCCAATCACCTTCATCTTTTTCCTGGTGGTTTTGTGCGCCTTCCACATAGGCGTCATTGGCAAATTCGTGGTCGTCCCATACATTGATAAATGGGAACCGGGCATGTACACGCTGCAAATCGGGATCAAGTCGATATTGGGAATAACGTGCGCGGTAATCATCAAGCGCCACTATTTCGCGCGCAGGAATGTGCTTGCGGCTCAGTTTTTTATTTCCGTACCCGCCAACCTGATATTCATAAATGTAGTCACCCAGGTGTAACACCGCAGCCAGATCGTCGTGTTCGGCAATCATGTGGTAGGCATTGAAATAGCCCGCTTCATAATTGGAACAGGACGCTACCGCAATTTTAAAAACATCCAAATGCCCGACCGGTGCGGTTCTGGTGCGGCCCACAACAGACTTTTTACCCTGATAATCAAAACGATAGAAATAAAATGTATTGGGCAAAAGACCCTGCACATCCACCGAAAGCGACCAATTTCGGTCTGCATCGGTTTCTTCGGCGCCACTTTTCACCACCTGCGTGAACAGGCTGTCGGTGGCCATTTCCCAAAGGATGCGGGCTGGTATTTTGGCATCCGGCGTCAATTTTGTCCAGATCACAACAGCATCCGGCAAAGGGTCGCCGGATGCCACCCCATGGTAAAACGGCTTCATGCCTGCGTTGTACATTTTAGACAAATCCGGCAGGTATGCCTCCTGGGAAAACAGGCCGGAGCCAGCAAATAG
>JAGWYI010000165.1 GCA_018969455.1 Bacteroidota bacterium
TGTTTTAACGGGGAGATATCTTCTATAGGATTATCATTCAAATATAAAACCTCTAATTTTGCTAAATTTGATAAAGGAGTTATATCTCTTATGTTGTTTTTTGTTATGTCAAGAAATTTTAAATTTGTTAATTTGGCTAGATGTTTAATGTCAAGTGGTTTATCTAAGTTTGAGAAAACTTGGCCAATTATTAATTTTTCTAAATTAACAAGTTTTTTAATTTTATTTGGAATTTTTGAAAACGAATTTATCCCACCAGGATTTTGAGAGCCATTCATAAATATTAAATCATCATCATCGTCCATTTCTTCATATAATTCGGATAGGTTAAGTTCCTTCAACCAAAATAGTTCAAATAATTCCTCAGGTAACTCTGTCAAGCCACAATTTCCCAAATCAAGTTTGGTTGATTTAGTTTTTTTGTTTTCTATAATAAGATTTTGGGCTAATTCTGACATTTTATTGAAATTTAAGTTAAAATATAGTTGTGGTTTCCCCCGCAGCCCTACAACGCAATCTCCACCTGATTCCGTACCAAATCGGCTACGGTTTCACGTTTGCGGATCAAATGCGCCTTGCCTTCATAAATCAATACCTCCGCCGGGCGCGGGCGCGAATTGTAATTGGAAGCCATCATCCAGCCATAGGCGCCGGCGTTGTAAAAGGCCAAAATATCACCCTCCACCACCTCGGCAATGCGGCGATCACTGCCAAAAGTATCGGTCTCGCAAATGTTGCCCACCACCGTATATATCCGGGGTTTGAAACCGGGTTCCGTTACATTTACAATCTTATGGTAACTTCCATAAAACATGGGCCTGATCAAATGGTTCAATCCCGTATTCAAACCCACAAAGGTGGTGGAAGTGGTTTGCTTCACCAAAGTGCATTGTGCAAACAAATACCCCGATTCACTCACCAGATACTTGCCTGGCTCAAACATCAAGGTCAGATCGCGCCCGTATTCCGCACAAAACTCGGCAAAACGTGTGCTCAACTTTTCGCCCAGCTCCTCTACATCGGTTTCGATATCCTCTGTTTTATATGGCACCTTAAATCCGCTACCCAAATCAATGTATTCCAGCGCTGGAAATTTGCGCGCCGCCTCAAACAAAATTTCTGCTCCGCGCAAAAACACATCCACATCCAGAATATCCGATCCGGTATGCATGTGCAAACCGGCAATATGAAGCCCCTGGCTCTCTACCACCCGCAACACATGCGGCAATTGGTGTATGCTGATGCCAAATTTGGAATCAATATGCCCCACACTGATTTTTTCATTCCCGCCCGCCATCAAATGCGGATTGATTCGAAGGCAAACCGGCACCTCCTTATGGTTCAAACCCCAGTTTTCGAGCATCGGAATGGCATCAATGTTAATTTTTACCCCCAGTTTAACCGCCTCGTCAAACTCTTCAATGCCCGCAAAATTGGGCGTGTACAAAATATCTTCCGGCGAAAAGCCTGCCATCAATCCCAATTGAACCTCCTGAATCGAAACACAATCAAGCCCCGCTCCCCATTGACGAAACAAGCGCATCACTGCCAAATTGGTGAGCGCCTTGCAGGCATAATGAATATGCACCTTCGGGTAGCTAAACGCCTTGGTGATCCGCTCGTATTGACGTTGCATCACTGCAGCATCATACACATAAAGCGGGGTTCCATGCGTTTTACAAAGTTCCAATGGGTCTATTCCACCCTCAAATTGGTATTTTCCGTTTGTTATTTCCACTTTTTTATGTTTTTTGGTACATGAATACCTGAAAAATGCTTATTTTGCTTTCCCCAAATAAGGGAGGGCAAAATTAATAGAATTTGAGGCTGCGCGCACCATAAATTCAAAAACTTGCATCCTTACAGATAGATGCTCCCAACAAAGCAATTTTCAAATGTCTGAACAGGATTTGCTCGAACGCCTGCGCGCGCAAGACCGCAGCGCACAAAAACTGATTTATGAGCGGTACGCTGCCCTGATGTTTTCGGTGTGCAGGCGCTACCTGAAATCGCGCGAGGATGCCGAAGATGCACTGGTGAGTGGAATGTACAAGGTTTTTACCCTCATAGATACCTACACTGGCGCAGGCAGTTTCGAAGGCTGGATCCGGCGGGTGATGGTTAATGAAGCGCTCATGAAACTGCGCAAAAACCAACCGCTGGTGTTTCCCGGCGACGATGGTCTATTGCCCGAAAGTTCGGATTCCTTTTCCATCGAAGCCGAAATCTCGGCACGCGAAATCCTGGAACTCCTCGATCAATTGCCCAATGGCTACCGAACCGTTTTTAACCTGTATGTGCTGGAAGGCATGAAACACCACGAAATCGCCGAAATGCTCGGCATATCCATCAATACCAGCAAGTCGCAATTGCTTCTTGCCAAAGAAAAACTGCGCAGCCTCCTCAAAAAGAAAGGCTTTTAAACTGCTCAAAACCAACTAATTGAACCCAATCCTTGTTGAACACCCTTTATAAATAGCACCATGCCGGATCTATTTGATTTTTTCAAGGAAAACGAATCCAAACTCTACGAAGCGCCCTCCGACCAGGCCTGGAAACGCATCGAGAAAAAACTGGAGCGCCGAAAATTGGGGCTCCGTCGCGAAATCCCATTCCTGCAACCAGGAACCGTGGCGCTGATACTCGTATTTCTGCTTTTCACAGCCATTATTGTCTATTATTTTGTGAAACACGGTACAAAATAATAGAAATCTTTTAAAAAATTAAAAAAAAACGTTTTATATATTTTAATAAATCAAATAATATACATTTTTACCTTTTAAAACGCCCAGTGCGCATTGGGTGGAGCTCTTTTTCGCTACCTTTCGCCGGTAATGGTAACACTTTCGGTCGCCAACCTGCGCTTTTACCCAGATTGTGCTGCATCGAAAGGCAACTTCGCTTGTAAACAATGGCAAAATCCGGCAAACCTACACCCAAGAAAAATATTCAGGAAAAAAAAGCACCCGTCACGCAGGCGCCCGCCGCGCCGCGCGACTGGTTGCCCGATTCTTTAACGCCTAAAATGACCAAAACCCAATCCTACAGTTTCTGGGGATTGGCTGCCCTGGGGCTGCTGGTGATGATTGTCCTCTCTCTGGGCAGCGGCATCAACGCCGACGACAAGTTCCAATGCGATTATTCCAAAAAGCTCGTCAATTATTACGGCACTTTTGGTAAGGATACAGCCGCTCTCAACATCCCCGATGGCAACATGCATCTCTATGGCGGTTTTTTCGAAATCGTAACCGGTTTTGCCAACAAAGCCCTCGGTTTCGACCAAAGCATGCTGGCATACCACCAGGTGCGCAATGTCACCAGCGCCACCCTGGCCTGGGTGGCCATGCTATGTACCGCATTGCTTGCGTACACCATCGCCGGTTGGCAGGCGGGCCTGTTTACCCTCATTTTGATGCTGGTATCGCCCCGATTTGTCGGCGACGGTTTCATGAATCCCAAAGACATACCCTTTGCCGCCGGTTATATGATGGCCCTCTATAATATGGTAGCGGTATTGAATCGAATGCCCAATCCGCGACGCTGGAATCTGATTGGCCTGGCCGCCGGATTGGCCATTGCGCTGGCCATTCGTGCGGGCGGTTTGCTTTCTTTCGCTATTTTGTTCCTGTTTGCCGGCCTGCATTTTTTGCTCAAAAACGGCGGGTTTTCAGCATTTTCCAATTCAAAAAGTTTGAGCCGTTATTTGCTTGTTTTCGGCTCGGTTGCGGTTGCAGGATATTTGGTCGCCCTCCTGTTTTGGCCATTCGCCTTGCAAAAACCGTTTTCTAACCCCTTTGTAGCCTTGTCAAAATTTTCCGACCTCGAAGTGAAAATCCGCGTGCTTTTTGAGGGCGAGAATACAATGTCCGACAAAACGCCCTGGTATTACCCCCTCAAGTGGATTTTTTACACCATTCCACTTGGGGTAATTGTTGGCTTTTTCGGAAGCCTTCTAATGGCTCCGCGTTTGATGCGCCACTATAACCGATTGTGGATTGCCCTTGTGTTCTTCGCGGGCATTTTCCCCGTATTTTACGTAATTTATAAAAACTCGGTGATTCACGACGGCTGGCGACATTTAACCTTTGCCTATCCGCCCATCGCTTTGGCTGCCGGTTTGTTCTGGAACGAACTGACCCAACTGTTTCAGGGTAAAAAGCCTCTTCAATATGCGGTAATGGCCGCCATGGGCCTATCGATCATCGATGCGGCCGCCTTCATCGGCATGAATCCGCAATATCCGTATGTGTATTTCAACCCGATGGCAGGCGGTATAAAAGGGGCCTTCGGCAAATACGAAACCGATTATTGGGGAATTAGCACCCGCCAGGGCATTGAATGGCTCGAAAAACAAGGCATTTTGCGACCCGATATGCAGGAAACGGTGATTATTGCCACCAATATGTATTATTCCACCCGACAATTGACGGCCAAATACGGCGATAAGGTTAAAATAAAATACCTGAAATGGGAAAAACGCTGCGACGACGCCTGGGATTATGCACTGTATCCGACTCGTTTCCTCGATGGCGCAACCCTTCAAAAGGGCTTCTGGCCCCCCGATAACACCGTACACATGGTACAAGCCAACGGCGTACCCTTGCTCGCGGTATTAAAAGATAATGGCCGAAATTGCGCCCTGGGCATGGCTGCCATGAAAGTCAATGACTTGCCCAACGCCATCGAACTTTTTAAAAAAGAACTTGCCAACGTGCCCGACAACGACCTCGCCTGGGTAAACCTCGCGCAATGCTACATCAACAGCAACCTATTGGAAGAAGCCAAAGCAGCAGCAAACAAAGCGCTGGAAATAAGCCCCGACGACGCACAGGCCAACAACCTCATCGGCATGTACTGGATGTACAAGGAAGATGCCGCCAAAGCAAAAGCCCAGTTCGAATTATCCATCAAACGGGAAGCCTCCAACCCCAGCGCCTGGTATTACCTGGCCATCATCGCCAAACAACAAAACGACACCCAAACCGCCCTTAACGACCTGATGAAAGCCATCCAGATCGCGCCAAATTTCCGCCCGGCATACGAAATGTCTGCGCAAATTTATGAAGCAACCGGAAACCCTTCCGCCGCCCAACAATTCCGGGCCGCTTTGGGGCAAATGAAATAAACAAACCGTCCAATTTTATAACAACATCGTGAATTTTAAACTCTTGTTCCCCACTTTCCGAAACCGCTACTTGTTTGTAAAATCCCGATTGGCGGCGCTCGCAAAGGACCACGCGTTCCACAAAGGCCTGAATTTGGGCACCGGTGAAGGGGATTATGACCAGATGGTGGCTGCCTATTGCGCACAACTCATTGGTTGTGACGTCAATGAGGAAGACCTCGCACATGCACGCGCGCTCAACAAAAGCGTGTTGAACCTGCATTACGAAGTGAACAATGCTCTTAATTTAAGCTACCCGGATGCCTGCTTCGATTTGCTGATTTCCTGCGAAGTGATTGAACATGTGGGCCAACCCGCTCAAATGATGCTCGAAATTGGCCGTGTGCTCAAACCCGGCGCTTTTGCAATTATGACCTTCCCCAGCCGCGAATTCCCGTTTACCTACGATCCCGTCAACAGAATAGGACATTGGACCGGCAAAAAAAATCCCGAATACCTGATCGCTCAAGGCGCTTACGCTTTCGGTCACGAATACCTCATCGGTTCAACCGAATTCAAACAATGGGCCGATGAAGCCGGATTGGAAATTGTCGAATTTCGAGGCCTGAGCAGATACCTGGTAGGTTTGCTGGAGATGTACTGGACCGGATGGGTGCAGCGTATTTTTAAGAAAAATGCCCGCAACGTTACGGAAGACGCCAAAGGAAGCCTTTCTGTAAGACCTGCTTCCGCCAAGGACCCCGCACTCGCCTTTGTAACCGATGCCCTGCTTTGGATCGATCGAAATTTGTTTGCCTGGACCCACCACAGCGTGGGAAAAGGTATTGTTTTACGTAAAATTTAAAATGTATAAAAACATGATTTTAAATTTTTTTAAAAAAAACTCCGCAAGCCTACTCTTGGCCACACTGCTCTTCTCTGCCTGCGAACCGGCAAAATTTGACCTCCATTTTTACTTGACCCTGAATGGAACAAGCGGGGTGCCAATTACTGATGGGATGGTTGCCTTGCAATTCAACGGCGTGACACCCTTCCCGTTTACCGAGCCCGACGGACGCGGCATCGTTTCGTACCGTGGCTTACCCGGCAAATACCTCGATGACAGCATCCGATTGGTGTATCAACCAACTGGAAACAGACGTTATCGGGTGGTCGATCAAAGTGCTTATACCGCCCAAAACGTCAAAAATATTTATTTCTCCATCGATTTTCCATCCGATAACACCTCTTTCGAATGGTCTTTGCGCGACGCTGCCGGAAATGGCATTGAAGGCGCAACCGTTAAAGCGATGGATGGTAAATTTACGGTACAAACAGGCGCAAATGGATATTTCACCTTAAGTTTGCCCAAACCTGCCGGTGAAAAAGTGTTGTTTACCATTGAAAAAGACGGCAAAACACTGCTCAACCGCGAAATTGAAATTGCGCCAGAATACCGGCGCCTGACCATTGACAATCAATAAATTACTACTTCCTGTCTTGTCCGTAATCCAATCGAAAAACCAGGAAGAGGGCTGTACAAAAGTGTGCTTTTGTGCCTTGTACCTGAATTATTTGCTCACTTATTTGATACCCGGTATCTTTTATGGAACAAAAGTTCGAATTGCTTCGATCTAAAATTGCAGAAGCCAAACTCGGTGGCGGACAAAAACGCATAGACGCCCAACACAAAAAAGGCAAACTGACTGCACGGGAACGCATTCATTTTTTATTGGACCCCGGTTCTTTTGAAGAAATCGGAGCACTCGTGACCCACCGCGCAACCGATTTCGGGATGGCCGATCAGCATTTTCTCGGCGATGGGGTGGTAACCGGATATGGAACCGTCAACGGTCGACTGGTGTATGTGTTCGCACAGGATTTTACCGTGTTTGGCGGCTCACTCTCCGAAACCCATGCCGAAAAAATTTGTAAAGTCATGGACCTCGCCGTGCGAAACGGCGCACCCATGATCGGACTGAACGATTCCGGTGGCGCGCGCATCCAGGAAGGCGTAAACTCCCTGGGTGGTTATGCCGATATTTTCTATCGGAATGTGCAATCCAGCGGGGTGATTCCCCAAATTTCAGCCATTTTAGGCCCTTGCGCCGGCGGCGCTGTGTACAGCCCCGCCATGACCGATTTCATCATCATGGTGGAAGGCAGCTCCTACATGTTTGTGACCGGCCCCAACGTGGTGAAAACCGTCACGAATGAAGAAGTAAGCAGCGAAGAACTGGGCGGCGCATCCACCCATGCTTCCCGCTCGGGCGTAACCCACCTCGTGGCCGCCAACGATGTAGACTGCATCGAAAAAGTTAAAAAACTGCTTGGATACATCCCCCAGAACTGCGAAGACCAGGCGCCGCGCCTGCCTTACGAACTCGGCGACGAATTCCGCGATGTGCTCAACACCATCGTTCCGGCCAATGCCAACCAGCCTTACGACATAAAAGAGGTGATTCACGGAATTGTCGACACGGAATCGTTTTTTGAAATCCATGAAAATTATGCGGAAAACATCGTAGTGGGTTTTGCACGCCTCGCCGGCCGCAGCATCGGCATCGTTGCCAACCAACCCATGGTGCTGGCAGGGGTACTGGATGTCAACTCTTCCAAAAAAGCCGCACGTTTTGTGCGCTTTTGCGATTGCTTTAACATCCCGCTGCTGGTTTTGGTAGATGTACCCGGATTTTTGCCCGGCACCGACCAGGAGTGGAACGCCATCATTACCAATGGATCCAAACTGTTGTATGCTTTTTCAGAGGCAACGGTTCCTCGAATCACGGTGATCACCCGAAAAGCGTACGGCGGCGCCTATGATGTGATGAACTCCAAACACATCGGCGCTGACATCAATTACGCCTGGCCAGGCGCCGAAATTGCCGTTATGGGGGCCAAAGGCGCCTCAGAAATTATTTTCAAACACGAAATTGACGCTTCCAACGATCCCGCCGCCAAATTGGCAGAGAAAGAGAAAGAATATGGCGACACCTTTGCCAATCCGTACCGCGCTGCTGCCAGAGGCTTCATCGATGAAGTCATCATCCCGCGCGATACGCGCAGGAAATTGATCAAATCATTCGCCATGCTGGAGAACAAAGCCGTGTCCCGCGCCAAACGCAAACATGGGAATGTGCCATTGTAGCTGG
>JAGWYI010000166.1 GCA_018969455.1 Bacteroidota bacterium
ATGCGCGAAAAAAAGGCGCAACCATTCACTTTTTACCGCCCTATCGCGATGCTAACAAATTAATTATCAAAGATTTACTGAATATTCCCATTGCGCGCCAACGGGAAAAGGCCTCTGTCGCCTTTATCCAGGCAGTGGTTGCTCAACGATCTGTCAAATCTGAAGAGGAACTCCGGCAACTGGATGCAGCAGTAGACATTACCGCGCGCATGCATGTGCACGCCATGCGCGAGGCACATGTGGGCCAATTGGAGTCTGATTTAGCAGGCCGCGTTACCGGAATAGCTGTTTCAGGCGGCGGCAATCTGTCTTATCCCGTTATTTTGAGTCAGAATGGCCAAATTTTGCACAATCACAGCCATCGTTTGCAACTGGAATCCGGTAGAATGGTATTGGGTGATTTCGGCGCCGAAAATGCCATGCATTATGCAGGCGACATCACACGTACCTTTCCCGTAAATGCCAAATTTTCACCCATTCAAACTGATTTATATGAAATCGTTTTAATGGCCGAAATAAACGCTATTTCATCCTTGCGGCCGGGTATCACCTATCAATCGGTGCATATGGCAGCTGCCTTGCAAATGGCTGAAGGCTTGAAATCGATAGGAATTATGAAGGGTGATATGGAAGAAGCCGTGCAATTGGGGGCGCATGCCCTGTTTTTCCCCCATGGTTTGGGGCATATGATTGGACTGGACGTGCATGATATGGAGGATTTGGGAGAGGAATATGTAGGTTACGATGATACGGTGAAACGAAGCACCCAGTTTGGAACTGCATATTTGCGGCTGGCGCGCACCTTGCAGCCCGGTTTTGTGCTTACGGTTGAACCTGGTTTGTATTTCATCCCGGAACTGATTGAACAATGGCGTCGGAAAAAACAGTTTGAAGATTTTATAAATTATCCGGCCTTGAAGCGATATAAAAATTTTGGAGGCATTCGAATTGAAGACAACGTATGTATTACCGAAAATGGACACCGCATTTTGGGTGCTCCTATTCCTAAAACCATTTCGGAAGTAGAGCGCTTGCGTGGATAGTATGGAATTCGGAAAATTAGCTTCCATAGAGGCCGTTCAATTCGAACTGGCATCGGAGCCCATTCAAAATCAATCGTTTTTTGCAAACCAGGCACTCCAATCAACCCAAAAATATCTTTATTTGGGCGCCACCGGGTATCACATGAAGCCCTGGGTAGGCTCCTGGTATCCTGCCGGAACCCCGGCGAAAGCCTACCTGGAAGCCTATGCCAAACAGTTCAATACCCTGGAACATAACACCACCCATTACCGGATTCCAGACCTTGATTTGGTGGCGCGCTGGCGAGATGAAACACCACCTGATTTTCGATTTTGCGCTAAAATCCCCCAAATTATCAGCCACAGTGCCCGCTTGGGTGAAGGAAACTCCCTGGTTTGGCAATTTTGCGAAGCCATTGCCGGGTTAGACAATCGATTGGGCTGGTGCTTTATGCAATTGCCGCCCGATTTTTCTGTTCAGAAATTGATTTTCCTCGAGCGGTTCCTTCATAGCTTCCCCAAGCATATTCCACTTGCCATAGAGGTGCGACACCCTTCGTTTTTTGAAGAAAGCCTGGAAGCAGAAGACTATTTTCAATTACTTCAAAATCAAGGAGTTGCAGCAGTTATTACCGATGTTGCGGGCAGGCGTGATGTGTGTCACATGCGCGTAACTGCGCCGGTTACCCTTATTCGTTTTGTTGGAAACAACCTGCACGCAACTGATTATTCCCGCATAAACGAATGGGCCTTAAGGATAAAATATTGGTTTGAACAAGGATTACAAAGCGTATATTTCTTCGGCCACGAACCCGACAATTTGCAGGCTCCCGCACTTTGCGCCTATGCCCACAAAACATTCCGGGCTCTGATGCCCGAAGCCATCATGCGCGGCCCAAAGGCCTGTGTGCCTCCCCCACAACAAGGCGCCCTGTTTTAACCCACAATTTTGTGTGGATTTAATATGCCATTCGGGTCAAAAACCTGTTTGATGGCGCGCATCAAATTCAATTCCGCTTCAGAAAATATAACATCCAGGTAGGGTCTCTGAACATAGCCAACTCCATGTTCACCAGATATAGTGCCTTTTACACTTTTTACAAATTTAAATATTTCTCGAATGCCTTGCGGAACCTCTTCATTCCATTGCGCATCGGTAAGCGATCCTTTCAGAATGTTTACGTGCAAATTTCCATCTCCTGCATGCCCATAACAAACCGATTCAAAGCCATATTCTGCTCCCACAGCTTTCACTTTTTCAAGCAATTGGGGTAAAAATGCGCGCGGAACTACGGTATCCTCTTCCTTGTAAATCGAATTGTGCTTTACTGCATGCGCTACGTTGCGGCGCAACCGCCAAAGGTCGTTTTTAGAAGAGTCTGTATCGGCAAATAATATTTCATGGCAGCCATATTGTTCTAATACCCTGGAAATGGTTTCGCAATCCCGGTAAAGGCCATCGAGATGGAAACCATCTACCTCTATGAGCAAATGGGCCTGTACATCATCCTGAATGGTGATATTTACATCTCCCAGATAACGCTTTGCCCATTCAATGGCATTTCGCTCCATAAATTCCAATGCAGAAGGCGTTACGCCCGCTTGAAAAATAGCGGCGACGGCCGCACATGCGCGTTCTGCTGAATTGAATGGCGCCAACATCAACAGATTTTGTACCGGATAAGGCTGTAATTTCAGCACAATTTTGGTTACAATCCCTAAAGTACCCTCACTGCCCACGACCAATTGTGTCAAATTATATCCCGTAGAATTTTTCAGGGTATTGGCGCCCGTCCAAATACAGGTTCCAGTGGGTAATACCACTTCCAAATTTAATACATAATCCCTTACTACTCCATATTTTACTGCCCTTGGGCCGCCAGCATTGGTGCTTACATTCCCGCCAATAAAGCTCCAGCCACGGCTGGAAGGGTCGGGTGGATAAAACAGACCCTCTTCACGAAGGGTGTTTTGCAAGGTTTCGGTGACAACGCCCGGCTCCACTGTTACCTGAAAGTTGGCGGCATCTATTTCTAAAATCCGGTCAAATCGTTTCATCCACAAAACAATTCCACCAGCCACAGGCAAGGCTCCGCCAGCTAAACCGGAACCGCCGCCGCGAATCGTAACCGGGATTCGTTCTTTGTTGCAAAGGGTCATAATGGCACAAATTTCTGCCGTGGAACCCGGCACAAGTACCGCTTCGGGTAAAAAACGCAGATCCTCTGTTTCGTCATGGCTGCAATCTTGCAACACCGGGCTTTCAGTAAAAAAATGATCGCTTCCCACTATTTTCTCCAATTTTTGGATTAATTGCGGGCTTAGCGTTTGGAAGGTATTAATTTTGCTGTGCATAAAATTAAAAATCAGAGGCCGGCAAGGCCAATAAACTGGAAATGATGAAGCGATTTTACTTTTTGTTTTTTTTGCTCACCGGTTTTAGAGCCTTTAGTCAAAATTTGGACACCCTCCCCGTGCATGATGAGCGCTACAAAGATAATGGGATTTTGTTCCATATTACGGCAGGAGGTCATTTGCCCCTGGCAGATATGGCAACCCGATTTGGAATGAGTGCCAGCATTGGCGGCCGAATTGAGTTCATTTCCAAATCCAACTGGATTATTGGCGGTGAGGGCGAATTTTTCTTTGGTGGCAAAGTGAAAGAAAATCCATTGGAATTCATTCAGTTAAAAGAAGGCTATATCATTGGGAATGACCGCAATCCGGCATCCATTTACCTACTCGAGCGTGGATATGGCGCCTATGCCTATATAGGAAAATTATTTGCCGGTAAAACCACCCGGGACGGGCTGCGCCTATGTATTGGCGGCGGATACATGCGTCATAAAATCCGTTTACAGGATGATACAAGAACCGTTGCGCAAATAACCGGCGATTATGCCAAGGGATATGACCGACTGACCGGAGGCCCGGCTGCCATTCAATTTTTTGGATGGGAGCATCACGGTAAAAACAGGCGCTTCAATTATACCATCGGACTTGAGTTCATTGAAGGCTTTACCAATACCATGCGCGACTGGGATTTTGCAGCCATGCGCAAGCTAGACCAACAGCGTCTGGATGTGCGGATCGGGCTCAAAATCGCTTATTTTCTGCCATTTTATCTCACTCGTTCGGAAGAAATATATTATTAATCCCATGCGGATCCTGTATGATTTGGGTTTATGGCTGTATGCCAAACTCATACACCTCTTTGCAAATGGGAATGCGAAGGCCCGACTTTGGGTGGAAGGGCGTGCAAACTGGCGCGAAAACCTGCGTTTTCAAGCGCAAGTGCTTGATAATGCGCCCGTATTGTGGATGCACGTTGCTTCTTTAGGCGAATTTGAACAAGGACGTCCCGTACTTGAGGCTTTTCGATTGCATTATCCAAACTGGAAACTGGTGTTAAGTTTTTTCTCTCCCTCGGGTTATGAAATAAGGAAAAACTACCCCGGTGTGGACTTAATTTGTTACTTGCCCCTGGATACGGCACGTAATGCCCGCGATTTTTTAGGCATTATCCACCCTCAAATGGTCATATTTGTAAAATATGAATTTTGGCGCCATTATTTAAGCCAATTAAAAAAGCAAGAGATTCATACCATTCTGATATCGGCAGCGTTCAGGCCAAATCAGGTTTTTTTTGCCTGGTATGGAGGTTTTTGGCGCAGCATGTTGCATTGCTTTAATTCCATTTTTGTGCAAAACGAAGCAAGCGCCCTACTTTTACAAAAAGTTGATTTTCAAAATGTTATAATTGCCGGCGATACCCGGATTGACCGCGTACTGGACATAGCAGCGGGCGCCCCCCGGCAGTCGCTTATTGCAAAATGGGCGGAAGGTCAACCTGTTTTGATATTTGGAAGCTCCTGGAAGGCCGACGAGCAGGTTTATTTGCCTGTTCTGGAAGAGCCATTTTGTCGGGATTTTAAAATTATGGTTGCTCCTCATCAGCCCGATGCCAAGGAAATGCTGGTTTTGGAAGAAAAATTAGGTAAAATAGGTGCTTGTGTGCGTTTTAGCAACTTAAATGAGGGTACAGCAGCAGCCCAATGTTTGATCATCGACAACATGGGCATGCTCAATCAATTGTATCGGTACGGATGGGTGGCATATATTGGTGGGGGGTTTGGCAAATCCATTCACAACATCCTGGAGCCGGCAGCCTGGGGGTTGCCCGTTATTTTTGGCCCAAAACATCAAAAATTTGAAGAAGCCATCCAGTTGATGGCTTGTGGGGGCGCCTACTCCATCCAATCTAGCTCCGATTTTAGAAATATCCTACAAAAATTGACCAACCTGGAAGCGCGTAAAAAATCTTCAGAGGCAATTTATACCTGGTTAAGTAGCAATCAGGGCGCAACTCGTAAAATAATGATTTATTTTAGTGAAATTATTGACAAAACTGCCTGAAAAGTGGAAATCCCCTTTCTACTTTTGCGGCATTGACACCTTCTGCTTTTTTTTAAATTTAGTTCACTTCTTTTCTATCTTCTTGCAATGACAGGCTCAAGCATTACCATTAACAAGGGCAAACTCAAAGTGCCCAAAGACCCGATTATTCCATTTATTGAAGGCGACGGAACAGGCCCCGACATTTGGTCGGCATCCGTACGCGTTTTAGACGCCGCAGTTGAAAAAGCCTACAAGGGCGCCCGAAAAATTGTGTGGCGCGAAGTGCTGGCAGGTGAAAAAGCCTTCAACCAAACCGGCAGCTGGCTGCCCGATGAAACACTCAAAGTTATTGACGAATACAAAGTGGCCATCAAGGGACCTTTGACTACGCCGGTTGGCGGCGGGATACGCTCCCTCAATGTCGCGCTGCGTCAACAACTCGATCTGTATGCCTGTGTTCGTCCGGTTCAATATTTTAAAGGGGTGCCAAGCCCGGTGAAAGAACCACAACTGGTGAACATGACCATCTTCCGGGAAAACACGGAAGATATTTATGCCGGCATTGAGTACCTGGCTGGAACCGAAGAATGCGCAAAATTGATGCAATTTCTTGAAAATGAACTGGGTGTAAAAAAGGTTCGCTTCCCCAACAGTTCTTCCCTGGGTATTAAACCGGTTTCCAAAGATGGTACGGAGCGCCTCGTGCGCGCAGCGCTCAAAGAAGCAATCGCCAAGAAGCGCAAATCCCTCACCCTGGTACACAAGGGCAACATCATGAAATTCACGGAGGGTAAATTCAAAGACTGGGGTTACGAACTGGCCGAACGCGAATTCGGTGGCCAGGTGTTTACCTGGGCTCAGTACGATCGGATTAAGGCAGAAAAAGGGGAAGAAGCGGCCAATGCGGCTCAAAGCGAGGCAGTTGCAGCAGGTAAACTGATTGTAAAAGATGTTATTGCCGATGCTTTCCTGCAACAAATTCTGCTGCGCCCAGCCGAATACGATTACATCGCTACCCTCAACCTCAACGGAGACTATATTTCTGATGCCCTTGCAGCACAGGTTGGCGGTATAGGCATTGCTCCCGGGGCCAACATTAATTACCTTACCGGTCATGCCATCTTCGAGGCAACACACGGAACCGCACCCAAATATGCCGGAAAAGACGTGGTAAATCCGTCTTCTGTTATCCTTTCCGGGGTAATGATGCTGGAATACATGGGCTGGGACAAGGCTGCCAAGTTAATTGTAAAAGGTATTGAACGCAGCATTCGCAAAAAACGCGTTACCTACGATTTCGAACGTTTGATGAAAGGTGCAACCAAACTCAAATGTTCTGAATTTGGCGATGAAATTATCAACAACATGTAAGGAATGCGCCCAAGTCTTCAATTTGCATTCAAGTAAGAATGTAAAAAACTGAAAAACAAGACATTATAAGTAATATATGTCTTCTTCCAGGTACACAATTACAAAAGGGTAAGAGCCGCATATCAGGCTTTTGCCCTTTTTTTAACCTTACATGCCTTTACCGCTGTACCTTTGCTTCAAATATCGACCCGGAATGGAAGTAACATTTGAAGATCTGAACCTCAATACCGCCTTGCTGAATGCATTAAATGACTTAGGCTATTCTACTCCTACCCCCATTCAGCATAAAGCCTTCCCGGTAATTATGTCGGGCCGCGATGTGATCGGACTAGCCCAAACTGGAACGGGAAAAACCTTTGCCTATCTGCTCCCCATACTGCGGCAACTTACTTTCAGCGAACAAAAAGCGCCTCGGGTTCTTATCATTGTGCCAACCCGGGAACTGGTTTTACAGGTGGTTGCTGCCATCCGGCAACTTATCCCATACATGCGCGTGCGCGTGGAAGGTGTATATGGCGGGACCAATATTAATACGCAGAAAGAATTAGTAATCAACGGATTAGATATTTTGGTTGGAACCCCAGGTCGCCTGATGGACCTGGCCTTGAGCAGAATTCTGTTGCTAAAATCGATTCGAACGCTGGTGATTGATGAGGTGGATGAATTGTTTAGCCTGGGTTTCAGGCCTCAACTTACCACCATTTTCGATTTGCTTCCCGAAAGACGGCAAAATCTGCTTTTTTCGGCAACTTTTTCCGAAGAACTGGACGATATGATTGAGCAGTTTTTTAACGGGCCGGTATTTCTGGAACTTACCCGCGCCGGAACCCCTTTGGAAAAAATCGCACAAATTGCCTACGAAGCACCCAATTTTTACTCTAAAATGAATTTGCTGATTCATCTGCTCGAAAATGATTCAGAAATGAAGAAAGTGCTCATTTTCGGCGCCACCAAACGTATGGCAGATCAGATTTATGAAATTTTGGAAGAAAAATTTCCCGGACAATTCAACCTGGTTCACGGAAACAAATCGCAAAATTTCAGGATAAATGCCGTGAGCGCGTTTGAAAAAGGTTTATTGAAGGGCTTGATTACCACCGATTTGCTCGCCAGAGGTCTGGATGTATCCGATATTACCCATGTCATCAATGTGGATACCCCAACCGATCCCCAAAATTACATCCACCGCATAGGCAGAACCGGTCGTGCCGATAACATAGGAGCAGCCTGTACATTTGTTGCGCCATCAGAATCCGAATTTATGGCACAAATTGAGGACTTTATGAAGAAACCCATTGCCCGGATGCCATTTCCGGAAGATGTGACAAAATCCGATGAACTTACAATCGAAGAACTACCCGCACCCACCGGCAAAAACATTCAACGATTGGGTTTTCGAGATGCTCCTACCGGCGCCTTTCATGATAAAAAAGATAAAAACAAAAAAATCAACCTT
>JAGWYI010000167.1 GCA_018969455.1 Bacteroidota bacterium
CCCTGATTGTACTCGCCGTCTATTTTATCAAACGCTAATTACCAGTTTCTTTAAGAACTGATTTCCAAACGAAACGAAATACACCCCGGGCTGCAGACCATCCAATGATAATTGAAAGGCCACACTTCCGGCATGCAATATTTCATACCTCACCATCCTGCCGCTGCCATCAAACAAACGCAAAGGCGTTGTCTGCCCCAAAGGTACATTCCATGTCAATGTGGTAAAGGTGTGTGCCGGATTGGGGAAAACAAGCAAATCCATTGATGCTCCGGGCCTTGTATTCGCCTGCAGTGTCGGAGCGGAATTGAAACAATCGGGTAAATCAAGAGATACCGAAGCCCAACCGCTTTGTGTATTTCCAGGGCACACATACTTGAGTGCAAGTTCCAAATGGGAGCCGTTGGCTGCATCTACATCCAGTGCGTATTGTTTCTGAGTACCAATGTTGCCAAGAGCCGTCCAGCTTAATTGGTTGCCCTGGCGATATCGAAGCTGATAAGTTCCTGCTGAAGGGCCCTCCCAACTCAACAGTACAGGGCCGCAGGGCAACACAGACCATGTAATGTTGGCAGGTTTTTCAGGTTTTCCACCTTCATTCACACTGATGGATGTGCTCGCAGTTAATCCATTGGCATCCACTACCGTAACTTCATACACTCCCCCGCTGAGACCATTGTAGGTGTCGGTTATCCGGCCATCCGGCCACAAATACTGATAAGGAGAAGATCCACCATGTGCCACAACTTGAATTTCTCCAGACGCCGGACCACAATTGGATGGATAAACGGTTGCGTCCAGACGGATATCATTGAAAACAAAATCCCAAATGCCACGCCCGTGTGTGCCAAATCGAACAAGGTGCTGGGCTGCTACATATTCCACGGAATAAACCGTTTGCAAGGGCATGCTTTCATCCTTTAGGGAATACCAGGTTTTATCTTCTGTTACAAAAACATAGGGGCCGTTGTCGGTAGCCGCAAACAGGAATTTCTCATCGGGCGATGCGGCAAGTTCCTGTACCAATGTGCCGGGCAATCCGTTGGACAAAGCGCTGAACGTCAGACCGCCATCGGTGGATTGCCATACGGGTGCATTGGAATACCCACTGCCCGAAAACCAAACCAGATCCGGATTGAGGCGCGAAGGCAAAATGCAGGAACCATACAGGTAAAAGCCCTCGGGGCCATCGAAACCGCTCGCTTTTTGCCAGTTTCCACCCAGATTTTTGCGAAAAAAAGTGCCATCGTCGGTGGCGACGTACAGGCGACCGTTGATGGCGCTTTCGGCGATGGCCGAGATCAGCGCGCTGCCATTGTTGGAATTGGGTTTAAAATCAAACGCGTCTTGTGTCGCCGTTATGGTATAGGGATCCTGTTCGGAGGCTGTTAGGGTAATCAGGTGCGAACCGCTACCACCCTGCAAATTGCCACCACCGAGGTAAATCGAATTGGCAGCCGCTTGAAAAGGATGCTCCGCGGTAGGCAACATCCAGCCTACATTGGGCAAATCACTGCCGCTTACCTGCCACTCCGAATCCCACCAGGAATCACTGGTTTTGGGCTCCTGGTGGTATGTAATGTCGCCTCCCGGGTATTGTTTCCACAAATGACGCCCGTTTGAGGAAAAAACCATTTGCCCGTAATCACCCGAAACGATTTGAGTAAAAGGCAAAACACCAAATGGAAGCACGCCAGCCGTCGTGGCCCGCTGATAACCCTGGTCCTGCGAACCCGCATACATGAAGTTCGGATCGGTGGGATCGGTGCGCACGTCGTAATACTGGCTGACATTCAAGTGGTTCATACCAATATTCTGATTGGTTTGCAGAAAATCGTAGGATACCGACATGCCGCCGTGGTTGTTGATAAGGGCAAATTCGGTATTGTCGCTTTTGCGGAAAAACTCGATCTCCATGATGTCGGCATGCAATTTACCCGACACATCGCCGTAATATTCCCACCATTCATTCACAGTGTTCCAGCTCGATCCGCCATCGGCACTCCGAAAACAATTGACTTCACCGTAGAATATTTTATTGGGATCCGACAGCGAAACCTCCATGCCCACCGACCAGGCATTGGATGGCGTGGTACCACGCAGGACCCAGGAATTGCCATTGTTGGTGGAGCGATACACTTTTTTATGGTCGCAGAGCGCATACAGGGTGTATGCACCTGCCGGAGAGCGGTATCCGCGCAACTGGCAACTCACACCGGCAGGCAGCAGGTTGGTGTTGGATACTGTGGTCAATGTTGTACCATTCAGGCTGTACAATTTGCTGCTTTGATTGAGCAGAAAACAGGCTGTAGTGCCATAAGGATTCCACATGGATACCTGATCTGTGTTTCCATGGCTGAAAACGGTAGCCAGGCTGAAGGTCTGTCCCATATCGGCCGAATAATACAATTGCACGCGTGGCGCCCAGGGCGTGGCGTCCCAGGTAAGCACACTGTAATAAAGGTAGGTATTGTTGGCATCTTGCGCAGCGACCAGTTGCACGGGTCCGCCCCAGCCGTCGTAATAATTCCAGCCACTTGCTTCCTTGAACGTTGCGCCTTCATCATCGGAATACCAGATTTTTTTCCCGATGGCTGTCAAAATGCGCAAACCGCCGCCCGGTTTTTGAAATACCTGCAAAATGCCCGACTGAAAGCGCAAATCGCGGTTGAGTTCTACCCAGTCGTTGCCCGTGAGGCTGCCCCGCCACAAGGTGCCGCCCGCCGAAATGGCGTAAATGCGGTTGCCTGCAGGCACATAATCTACCGAAATCACACTGCCCGCCTGGTTGATCGAGCCGCGCTCAAACCAGCCGCCCTTAATCTTGCCATTGGCAAGTACACCCTGCTGCACCGACTTCGACGCCAGATTTTGATAGGCTTGCACCATGATTGCATCATTGGCCGATTTCCAGTTGAAACCCGGCGCAGCGCGGTGTTGCAAATCTAAAAACCGGGTGTGGAGTTCCATCTTGCCATTTTCTCCTTCATTTTCATCATAAGGAACCGGTGAACGGTGCATACAGGCAGAAAAAACAAACAGTAAAAGCAAGTAAAAAGAGCGCATGATCATTTCAGAAAAGATTACTTCGTGGAAAGATAAAAAGATTTCGTTCAAGCAACCGCCATTCCATATAAAATCCGAAATTCGCCGACAAAAAACACCCGAAAAGTGGCCGAAATTCCCGTTGAATCCAATCCTTCCACACTCCACATCACGGTCCTCTCCGCCGGCGCCGGCAGCGGCAAAACCTTTACCCTCACCGGTAAAATGGTCGAATTGCTCCAGTCGGGCGTGCGAGCCGGGGGCATTGTGGCCACTACCTTCACCCAGAAAGCCGCCGCCGAGTTGCAGGAGCGCGTGCGGGTGCGCCTGCTCGAAGCGGGCATGAGCGAGGCCGCCAACGAACTCGGCAGCGCACTCATCGGTACCGTCCACAGCATCGGAACCAGGCTTTTGCAGCGATTCGCCTTCGAAGCCGGCGTGTCGCCCCTCGTGGAAATCATCGCCGAAAACGACGGTCAACGCCTCTTCAATGAATCCCTCGCCCAGGTACTCAGCGAAGCCCGCATCGAAAAAATGAACCTCCTGGCCGACCGGCTCGGGCTGACCAAAAAATCCTTCGGAGACCCGTTCGACTGGCGACGCGCCATCCGGGAAATTACCGATGTGGCCCGCGCCAACAATTTCTCGCGCAAGGTGCTCGAAACCAGCAAAATACAATCCTGGGAAAGCTTCGAAGCCCTGCTCCCGCCCCGTACCGAATACACCGACTTTACAAACTGGCGCAAAGGCCTCCTCGAAGTGCTCAACCAAACCGTGGAATCCCTGGAGCAAAACAGCGCCGATACCACCCAAAGCACCCAAAAAGGTACAGATGCCCTGCGGGAATTTCAAAACCAGCTCAAACAAAAAGAAGACCTCTACTGGCACGAATACGTCAAAATCCGAAAAACAACGGTGGGCGCCAGGAGCCGCGAACTGCTCGAACCCCTGCATGCCTACGTAGACACCCACGATACCCTGCCGGAATTCAGATCAGATATTCAATCTTTTATAAATTTAATCTTTGACATTTCCATGGACGCGCTCGGCGAGTTCGAAGCGTACAAACAAAAGCGCGGACTCATCGACTACACCGACATGGAAACCTATGTCAGCCGACTCCTGCGCATGGACAGCGTGCGCGCAACCCTCGCCGACGAAATCGACCTGCTCCTGGTGGATGAATTTCAGGATACCTCCCCCATCCAGCTCGACATCTTTTTGCAACTCAGCCGTTTGGCAAAAAATTCCATTTGGGTGGGCGACCCCAAGCAAAGCATTTATGGCTTCCGCGGCGCCGAACCGGCGCTCATGCAGGCCATTATCGAGGCCAGCGGCGGCATCCAGCCCGAACATATATTGAAAAAATCCTGGCGCAGCCGGCAAGATATCGTGCACGCCGTAAACGCCATTTTTACCAAAGCATTTCCCCAAATGCCCGCCGAGCAAGTTGCCCTCGAAGCGGTATCCACCCGGGAAAAAGAACAGGAACTACTCGAACATTACCAACCCGGCCAGTTTCCCGGCGATGCCTACCGCGCACTCATACACTGGCGCATGCTCAATGAGCAAGACGAACGCAAAAGACCCGGCGCTCCCTGGATGGAAAATGCCATAGCGGCCCAAATAGAACAGGTTTTAAATAGAAAAACGCCCGTTTTTAATAAAAAACGCAGCGAATTGCGGCCAATCCAGCCCGGAGACATCGCCGTGCTTTGCCGCAACAACAACGATTGCCAACAAGTGGCCGAAGCCCTGCACCGCATCGGGATTCCTGCCGCCATCGCCCGCTCCGGTTTGCTCGAAACCCACGAAGTCCGACTCGTGCTGGCATGCCTGCAATACCTGCTTACAGCCTCCGACGCTTTGAGCGCCGCCGAAATCGCGCTCATGACCGGCGCCCAAAACCTGGCACAACTCGTCGATGACCGCATTCAGTTTCTGCACCGGAACGAAAATGCCAGCAACAACTGGCTTCGCGACGATCCGTTTTTGGCCAAACTCAACCGAATCCGCCCCCAAACCGCCCAATTGAGCGCCTCTGAACTCATCAACCTCCTGCTCGACGAACTGGAAATCCGACGCATCGCTGCCCAATGGGGACAGGCAATGCAACGGCTCGACAACCTCGACCGCCTCCGGTTTTATGCCCTCGAGTACGAATCGGCCTGCAACCGCCTGCACGCAGCAGCCACCCTGGGCGGCTTTTTGCTCTGGTTACGCCAATTGGCCGATACCGGACAAGACAAACAAGGCGCCGGCGACAGCCCCGAGGCCGTCAAGGTGCTCACCTACCACCGCAGCAAAGGCCTCGAGTTTCCGCTCACGGTGTGCCACAACCTCGATCAGGGCCTGAAAGAACAAATCTGGGGCATTAACTTAGTTTCAGAACTGCCAAAACCCGATCTCAACGACATCCTCGGCGGGCGCTGGCTGCGCTTTTGGGTCAATCCCTATGCCGACCAACTCCGCGACACCCGCCTCGAAACGGCCCTGCACGAGGGTCCTGCCTGGGACCAGGCCCGCCGCACCGCCCTCGAAGAAGAAGCCCGCCTCCTGTACGTGGGCCTCACCCGCGCACGCGACTACCTCGTATTCCCGACTTCAGTGCGCGAAACCAAATGGCTCAACCGCGTGTTCCACAAAGGCGACGAATCTATCCCCACCTTGGATGCTTTTTCAGATGAAACGCCGTTTTACTGGCAAAACCAGGTATTGTATTGCCAATTGGAAACGCATTTGCTACCTTCCAGCTTCCCGGAACACATCCCCGACCCGAAACCGCTGCCCTTCCACCCGCCACGCAAAGGACGAAAAACCGGGCCCGCTACCCCACGCTGGATTGACACAAATACCGAAGCCGCGCCCGGTACCCCGGCTCAATTCAGTGCGCCTTTGCCATTTGCCGCATGGCTCGAATTCAAGCAGCCATTTACCCCGGAAATGGGCAAGGCCGTAAACAAGGCCTTTGCCGCCGTTTTCCCCGGCATCAGCGCACAGGCCATGCTGAACATCGCCCAACAGCAAATCGCTTTACATGAACTCCACGACAGCTTGCGCCCGCAGGCGCTCGCGCACCAGATGGATGCATGGCAACAATTTGTATTTCAAGGATTTAAACCCGATTACTGCATCGCCCGCTACCCCCTGGAAACCCAACTGAACGGACGCCAACTGAAAATGGAGCTGGATTGGTTTTGCGCCAACGCACAGGAGGTACAGGTGTTTGCTTTTGCCCCATTTGCCGAAGGCATGAAAAAATGGCAAAACGCCGCGCAAGTGTACGCGCAAACAGGCGCATGGGCGCGCGTCGGACTTTTGCCCATGACAACAGACAAAAAACAGCGGTATTGGGTGATTTTCCCCTTTGAAGGGCAGGCGCTGGAACTGTTTTTTTAAAAAGACTACACGTTTCCGTATAAATAGGCGAAAACAGCAAATAAAACAGAGCCAATCAAAACACCCAAACCCAGACTGCGGTCGCCGTTGACTTTCCAGAAAAACAACCCCGCCAGCAAACCACCGATCACCAACACTAAGTAGTGGAACATGTATTGCAGCACAAAAAAGGCCACAAAAGTGAAAGCAACGCGCACAGCAACAGAAAAAACAAAATTCATAGGATCAATTTTGAGGCAAACTTAAAAAATGGCCTGCAATTTGGGCCGTAAATGTAGCGGCCGCAAAACGACCGAATTTAAAATTCGTACCTTTGTAATTGATACCATGCCGCATCCCGGCAAAAAGCAATCGCCCACCATGAAAGTCGTCATTCCCGTTGCCGGCGCCGGCACCCGCCTCCGCCCGCACACCTACACCCAACCCAAACCCCTCATGCCAGTTGCCGGCAAGCCCATCATCCGGCTCATCGTCGACAAACTCGTTGAGGCCGGGCTAACCGAATTTGTGTTCGTCATCGGGTACCTGGGGGATAAAATCCGCGACTACATCGAAGAAACCTACCCCAACCTGCAAACCGAATTTGTGTACCAGGAATCGCGCGAAGGATCAGCCCATGCCATCATTACCGCCCGTGAATGCATTGAGGATGAAGACGAAATATTCATTGCTTTTGGCGATACGATTTTCGACCTCGACCTGAAAACCATGCTCGATTGCCGACATTCCTGCATCGGGGTAAAAAAAGTGAGCGATCCGCGCGAATTTGGCGTGGCAGAGTTTGGCGAAGACGGCTTTGTGACCCGCCTGGTGGAAAAACCGCGCATTCCCAAATCCAATATGGCCATTGTGGGACTGTACAAAATCAAGGAAGTTTCGGCTCTGTTGCGCGCCATCGATCATTTGATCCGCAACAACATCCGCACCGTGGGCGAGTATCAGCTCACCGATGCCTTGCAATATTTGGTAGAGAGCGGCGTGCAATTTCAAACCATCGTGATCAACAACTGGTTCGATTGCGGCCGGAAAGACGTGTTGCTGGAAACCAATGCCATGCTGTTGAGTCAGCGCGGCTACGCCACCGATGAGTTTCATTTGCCGGAAGCCGAAAACACCATTTTCATCCACCCGGTGGCCATTGGCGCCAATTGCCACATCCACAACAGCATCATCGGGCCGAATGTGACCATTGGCGACCATGTCAACATCAGTTATTCCATCGTGAAAGACAGCATTATCGGCAATTTCGCGGGTTTGCAGGATGCGGTGTTGAACCACTCCGTCATCGGAAGCGATGCGAGCATTAAAGGCATGAATTTGAGTTTGAATATTGGGGACAATACGGAGATTGATTTTGGGTAGGGGGATTATTAAATTTTCACAAGATAAACTCCTCCAAAAACCGCAACAAATTCCAGTGCTCAATCCCATTAACGGTATTGGTAAAAGACGGATCCATGCTTACCACTAATTTTCGATAGTTATCGGGGATTAAAGCCAAATTGCCAAATTCCCGATCTATCGTGGATGGTTCTGTAAGCAAATAGGCAACCTGGATGTAAACGCGTTCGTTGTTTTTTTCCGCGACGAAGTCTATTTCCCGGGTTTGCCAGTCTCCTGTAAACACGGTAAAACCATTGCTAATCAAATGGTGGAAGACACAGTTTTCCATAAGTTTGCCCAAATCGGATATTCTGAAACCTGCCAAAGCATTGCGCATTCCCAAATCTTGAAAATAATATTTCTCGCCGACCTCAAAGTTGCGTTTTCCTTTTAAATCAATTCTTTTTACC
>JAGWYI010000168.1 GCA_018969455.1 Bacteroidota bacterium
GCTTCCATCAGGCGCAAGGTACCCAATCAGATTTTTTTGAACACCTACCTGATTCAACAAATCCAGCACGCGCAATGACTCAGTCAAGGAACCCAAAATCAACAAGTTCTTGGTTCTGATCTTGCCTATGTCAAAATTTCGATGTTGTAAAAAATAAACGCCAACCCGAATACCAATGGTGGATAAAACGGCCCATACTGCACCCATTAGCACAAGCGCACGGGAAGGCCGATAATCAAGGTCTAAAAAACCGTAAACCGCTGCCAGAATAAGTGTTCCCAAGGCCAATCCGCGCGCCAAATGACGTATGTTGTAACGTTGGTCATAAGCTCCATTTAGCCATGCCGTTCCCAACCAAATCAGAATATACAAGGGAAAATTAAACCACAATACATTGGTTTTGAACCAAAAAGGGTCTTTATAATAATAATTGGCCCAAAAATTCTTTAAAAAAATCAGTCCACCGTATATCACAAGGGCGTCTAATGCAGGAAGCCATATCCTGTCCCAAACATTTTTAGCAAGCGTTATTCCTGCCCGCAACCAAATGGCCGCATGAAGCATCCGAATAAACAAACCGGCATCCCGTCCCACAAAATGCTTGCGTGCAAATATAATCATGGCCTGATAAAACGTTTTTACGTAGTTCAGACTCCCTTTTTTGGTGCTTTCACCTTTATAATGAATAATTTTTGTTTCAGGAAAGTAATAATTTTTATAACCCGCTTTTTGGATCCGGTATGAAAGATCAATATCCTCTCCATACATGAAAAATGTTTCATCCAACAGTCCGGCTTTTTCAAGTGCATCCCTCCGAATAAACATAAAAGCGCCAACCAGTACATCTATTTCTTGTATCTCGTTCTCTGACAAGTGCCCCAGATAATATCGGTTAAACAACTTGCTTTTTGGGAAAAGACCGGAAAGTCCGACCGTTTTGCAAAAAGCCACCCATGGACTTGGAAAACCGCGTTTACTCTCAGGCAGGTATTTGCCCGAACCATCAATCAATTTTACACCCAACGCACCAGCATTTGGATGTGCATCCATGAACTCTAAACATTTACTGAAAGTGTCCTCCTCTACCAGTGTATCGGGGTTGAGGAGCAAAACATAGGCGCCTTTGCTCGCTCGGATTGCTTGGTTATTGGCAAAAGAAAAACCCGGATTATGAGCGTTGGCAATTAATTTGACTTCCGGAAAGACGGTTTTTACCATCCGAACCGAATCATCCACCGAGTTGTTATCTACTACCCACACATCGCCATCAATCCCAACCATGGCCTTCCGGACCGAGCGCAATGCCTGCTCCAGAAAATAACGCACATTGTAATTAACAATGATAACAGAAAGTTGCATAAGGGTGCAAAAATGCAATGATTAACTGTTAAATAGGGAAATTAAAAGAGGAAACCTTTCTTTTATACCAGGATTTACCGGATTTCGTGGATAAATCAGGATGGATTTCGCTGATTTATAATGATTTATAAAGATCGTTGTGCACAAAACCCGGCGGCATGAAGTATAAAATATAAAAGTTTCCTTCAACTTTGCAATCGAAACAATTGCACGCTACACCAATAACAAATGATGCCTTTTCTTTTTATCCAAACTACCGCCCCGAAACCAAATTGGAAGCATCGCTTCATTTAACTTTCAACACAAAGAAACGCGCCTTAATGACCAAGTACCGGTTCTTTTTCAAGGTATGGCTGGGAAAAACCTGCAAACCTAAGAAACTGTTTTAAAACAGTTTCTTAGATGCCAAAAATTCCAATTTTACAGGCTTTCATCCGATTATTGCATGTTTGGCAGCCCCATCCATGCTAACTTCATTACAATAAGCTTGCCTATCTTTTACGAATTTCAAAATGGCCAAAGCAAAAACAATTTTTTTCTGCGCTGAATGTGGCGCTTCCGCGCCTAAATGGTTGGGCAAATGTCCGCATTGTGGCGCCTGGAACAGCTACCAAGAAGAGCGCATTGAAAAAGAAACAACTACTGAAACCCGCAGTAAATCGTGGAGCGCGCCTGGAAAACTTGATGCTCCTCGTGCCATTCCCCTCAAACAAATTCAAACCGGAACCACGCTCAGGCTCGAAACGCCCGACTCGGAACTCAACCGGGTACTAGGGGGAGGAATCGTTCCCGGATCGTTGGTACTCATAGGCGGTCAACCCGGTATTGGAAAAAGTACGCTTTTGCTGCAGGTCGCCATGCAGTTGCCCGCCAAAATATTGTATGTAAGTGGGGAGGAAAGTGAAGAGCAAATTAAAATGCGCGCAGATCGAATTGGAACATTTGCCTCGGAATGTTACATCCTGACCGAAACCAATGTTTCAAAAATGCTGAATCAGGCACTGGATCTTCAACCCGATTTGCTTATTGTCGACTCCATTCAAACCCTGAGCAGTCCGCACATTGAAAGTACCCCAGGCAGCATTTCGCAGGTACGCGAGTGCGCGGGCGAGTTGCTGCGTTTCGCCAAGGAAACCAATATTCCTGTTTTTTTAATCGGCCACATCAACAAAGAGGGTGAAATTGCGGGTCCCAAACTTCTGGAGCACATTGTTGATTGTGTACTTCAGTTTGAAGGAGACCGGCACAATACTTACCGCATATTACGCACCCTGAAAAATCGCTTTGGGAGCACCGATGAAATGGGCATTTACCAAATGCAATCGGTGGGTTTGCGCGAAGTCAGCAATCCTTCCGAACTTTTGCTCAGTCAGAAGGATGAAGAGCTGAGCGGCAGCGGCGTGGCAGCCACCATGGAAGGCTTGCGCCCTATGCTCATCGAAACCCAGGCTTTGGTTAGTAAAGCCGTATTTGGAACGCCCCAACGCTCGGCTACCGGATTCGATATGCGGCGGCTATCCATGTTGCTGGCTGTACTTGAAAAACGTTGCGGCTACTTTTTCAGCATGAACGATGTATTTTTAAACATCGCTGGTGGTATCCGGGTGGATGACCCCGCCATTGATTTGTCAATTATAGCGTCTTTGATCTCTTCTTTGGTTGATGTAAGCATCCCGGCAAACATTTGCTTTGCTGGCGAAGTGGGCCTTTCAGGTGAAATTCGCGCAGTCAACCGCATCGAACAACGCATCCAGGAAGCCGACAGACTGGGGTTCAAGGCTATTTACGTATCCAAATACGGAATGAAAGGCATAGATCCCGGACGATTCGGCATCCGGGTTATGACCATTGGCAAAGTGGAAGAACTAAAAGGACTGCTTTTTAACTAAATTGGCAAAAGATTTTGCGGATTTTAAATGAATATCGTGCTTATTTCTTTGCTAAAGCACTTGTTTCTTTACTTTTGCGAAGTTCGCGTGAAACCTTCCCTTTATGGGAATGTTTATAGCTTACACAGAACTGATCGTCAACCGTCAACCTTTTCTCCAATATGATTTTTGACTTGAAAATGCTGCGGGAGTTTTATAAAAATTTCCCTGCACGCGTGGATGCCGCCAAACAAATGGTAGGCCGACCTCTTACCCTGTCTGAAAAAATTCTCTTTGCACACCTGCACTCCGACAACCCACTGAAAGATTACAAACGAGGGTCGGATTATGTATTTTTTCAGGTAGACCGTGTGGCAATGCAAGATGCCACCGCCCAAATGGCGCTTTTGCAATTTATGACATGCGGCCGCAAAAAAGTGGCGGTACCATCCACTGTACATTGCGACCACTTGATTACAGCGCAAGATGGCGCATCCAAAGACATGGCGGTTGCGCTCGATAAAAACAAAGAAGTATTCGAGTTTCTGAGCTCCGTAAGTCAAAAATATGGAATCGGTTTTTGGAAACCAGGCGCTGGCATTATCCACCAAATCGTATTGGAAAATTATGCTTTCCCAGGTGGCATGATGATTGGAACCGACTCGCACACTGTAAATGCAGGCGGATTGGGTATGGTGGCTATTGGAGTAGGCGGCGCCGATGCCGTTGATGCCATGAGCGGTATGGCATGGGAACTCCAAATGCCCAAATTAATCGGCGTTCACCTTACCGGAAAATTGCGCGGTTGGGCCTCCCCAAAAGATGTAATTCTGAAAGTGGCCGGAATCCTGACTGTAAAAGGCGGAACTGGCGCTATTGTGGAGTATTTTGGTAAAGGCGCTCAAAGCATGAGCGCAACCGGTAAGGGTACCATTTGTAATATGGGCGCCGAAATTGGCGCAACTACCTCTACCTTCGGTTACGATAAAAGCATGGCTCGATACCTCAAAGCAACCGGACGTGGCAAAGTTGCCAATATGTGCAACAAAATTGCGCCCTACCTCACTGGAGACCAAGAATGCTACGAAAACCCGGAAAAATATTTTGATCAGGTAATCGAAATCGACCTGTCAAAACTGGAACCACACATTAATGGTCCGTTTACCCCAGACCTCGCCTGGCCTCTTTCCAAATTTGCTGCCGCCGTTAAGAAAAATAAGTATCCTGCCAAATTAGAAGTAGGTCTTATCGGCTCTTGTACCAATTCCAGCTACGAAGACCTTACCCGTGCTGCCTCTCTGGCACAACAAGCCGTTGAAAAGAATTTGACCGTTAATGCTGAATTTACAGTAACGCCTGGCTCCGAATTGATTCGTTATACCGCCGAACGGGATGGTATTCTGGATACTTTCTCCAAAATTGGCGGCGTAGTAATGGCCAATGCCTGCGGACCTTGCATTGGACAATGGGCGCGTCATACCGACGACAATAAACGTCCTAACTCCATCATGACTTCTTTCAATCGGAACTTTACCGGCCGAAACGATGGAAACCCCAATACACACGCTTTTGTAGCATCACCCGAAATTGTTACGGCTTTCGCTATCGCAGGAGATTTGAATTTTAACCCCAAAAAAGGAACCCTGATTAATAAAAACGGTGAAACCGTGAAACTGGATCCTCCTAAAGGCATAGAACTGCCTAAAAACGGTTTTGCCGTGGAAGATGCTGGCTATATTGCACCTGCTAAAGGTGGCGTGAAAGTAGTTGTTGATAAAAATTCTGACCGCATTCAATTATTAAAACCTTTTGTTCCTATTACCACCGAACAATTGATCGGTATGCGTATTCTCATCAAAGCAAAAGGAAAATGTACAACCGACCACATCTCTATGGCCGGACCTTGGCTTAAATACCGCGGCCACCTCGAAAATATTTCAAACAACTGCCTCATCGGCGCTACCAATGCCTTCAATGACGAACGCAACAAGGTGCTCAATTTGGATAAAAATGAATGGATGGAAGTTCCTGCTTCCGCACGTGTTTATCAGAAAAAAGGCATCGGCACCATCGTTTTTGGAGAAGAAAACTATGGGGAAGGCTCCAGTCGCGAACATGCCGCCATGGAACCACGATACCTTGGAGTGAAAGTCGTATGTGTAAAATCATTCGCGCGCATTCACCAAACCAATTTGAAAAAACAAGGTATGTTGGCACTCACCTTTGACAACCCGAGTGATTACGACAAAATACGCCAAGACGATACGGTGAGCATAGAAGGCTTTGAATCATTTGCGCCTGGAAAACCGTTGTTCCTTATTCTCGACCATGCCGACCGAAGCAGCGACCGTATTCAGGTTAATCACACCTATAACGAACAACAAATTGAATGGGTAAAAGCGGGCAGTGCATTGAATAAAATCCGCAAAGAATTTGGTTTGAAATAGTTCCATTTGAAAATTGTGTCTAAAGGCTGTGCGTCCAATAAAGATGCACAGCCTTTTTGTTTACCAAAATTTTGCAGGCATACCATTTTGCCGGTACGTACCAATTCCATTACGCTCAGAATAGGTGTATTTTTGTGCGCCATATAACCGGCTTTACCATGTTTAAATATGCCCTCGGGTTTTTACTGTTTACTTTACCGCTGTTTGTCCATGCACAACCAAAACTTTCTATGGCTGATGCCATTTTGAAAGGTCGATCCTCTCTTGCACCCGCCAACCTGCGCCAATTGCAATGGATTGCCGGCACCAGTCAGTTTACACATGTGGTCAACAACAAACTGGTTCGTGTAATCGCATCCAACCTGGGTACCGATACCCTCGATTTGTTGCCCGTTATCAACAACGGCCTTTCCAAATTGAGTGCAAAAACATCTGAAAACCTGCCTGCACTCAACTGGATTGACCCCAATTCCTTTTGGTTTGTGAGCAATTCAGCCATTTATACCGGAAACTTGTCGGGAAACATTAACCGAAAAAACTGGTTTCCGGAATCAGCTGAAAATGTAGATGTCGAACCAAAAACACATAAGGTAGCTTATGTACTCAATAAGAATCTGTACGTCAACATTGGAGGAAAAGATCTGGGCGTAGCACAAAGTGAAGCCGATGGAATTGTATATGGCAAAAGTGTGCACCGCGATGAATTTGGCATCACAAAAGGTACTTATTGGAGTCCCAATGGGCGCTTTTTGGCATTTTACCGAATGGATGAACGCAATGTAACAAAATACCCAATTTATGAATTGGACTCCATGCCTGCCCAGCCCCGAATGATCCGCTATCCCTTTGCAGGATCGGCAAGCCACCAGGTAAGCATTGGTGTTTACGACACGCAAAGCGGTAAATCCTGGTACCTGGATACAGGGGAACCTGCCGATCAATACCTCACCAACATATCCTGGTCGCCCGATGAACAATTTATCCTGGTTGCGGTGCTCAATCGCGAACAAAATCACATGTGGTTCCGACAATTTGACGCTAAAACCGGCGCATTAATCGCTACACTCTTTGAAGAAACCAACGACCGCTGGGTGGAACCAGAACATCCGGCAATTTTTGTAGAAGGCCGAAACGACCAGTTCATTTGGCAAAGCGAAAGAAACGGATTCAATCACTTGTACTTGTATGATTTATCGGGAAAAATGCTGCGTCAACTCTCTAAAGGAGCCATGCCTGTAACCAATACCTACGGGTTTTCTAAAAATGGAAGTAAATTCTTCTATCAAGTAGCAGATGAATCTGGTATCAATCGTTTCAATTTTAGTGTGGAACTCCAAACAGGCGTTCTTTCCAAATTGGGCGAGGAAGAAGGCATTCACAACGCCTTGATCAATTCTACCGGTGAATGGGTTCTGGATGTATACTCCAGCCTGGCCACACCCCGATTTGTTTACATAAGCTCTGCTGACAATCCTTCCAACAGGCAAATTGTTTTCGGGGCAAAAAACCCGCTGGAAGGATATCAAATCGGATTAACGCGTATTCTGACCATTCCCAATTCCAGCAATATGCAGCTCAATGCCCGAATGATATTACCGCCCGATTTTGACAGCAAAAAAAAGTACCCTGTCATTGTTTATGTATACAATGGCCCGCATGTACAAATGGTTACCAACTCCTGGTTGGGCGGAGGAGAATTATGGATGCATCATATGGCCCAGGAGGGCTATATCGTATTTGTACTCGATGGCCGCGGATCTTCCAACCGCGGATTCCTTTTTGAAAGTGCTGTTTTCCGAAAACTGGGCGACGCTGAAATAGAAGATCAATTGGCCGGAGTTAATTATCTCAAAGCCCAAACCTATGTTGACCCAAATCGAATTGGGGTATATGGTTGGAGTTTTGGTGGATTTATGGCCACTTCGCTCATGACTCGCCCTGAAGCCAATGGTATTTTTAAATGCGGCGTTGCAGGAGGACCCGTAATTGATTGGAGTATGTATGAAATTATGTACACCGAACGCTACATGGATAAGCCTCAAGAAAACCCAGATGGATATGCAAAAGCAAGCCTTTTCAAATACATTGACAACCTAAAAGGCCGTTTACTTATGATCCATGGCAGTTCGGATGATGTAGTACTATGGCAAAATTCACTGCGATACATTCAAAAGTGCGTAGAAAAAAACAAACAAATTGACTACTTCGTTTACCCCATGCATTTACACAATGTATTGGGCAAAGACCGCGTACATTTGTTTGAAAAAATAGAAAAATTCTTCAAGGAGAATTTATAAGTAAATGGGGTCATCCTGAAACGAAGAGAACCAAAATCAGGATGACCTTTTTTTATTGTAGGCCAAATACAAATTGAACCAAATTGGCGCCCATTTGAAGCGCTTTCGTACGAATATCTATTGGGTCGTTGTGTACATCATCCCAGCCGTCGCCCAAATCGGTTTCAAAATCATAAAAACAAACCAGTCGCCCTTCCCAAATCAGGCCGTAACCACGCGGCGGTTTGCCATCGTGTTCGTGAATTTTG
>JAGWYI010000169.1 GCA_018969455.1 Bacteroidota bacterium
ATCTAAATACGTTGTCATTCGGCGGGTGGCTGTTACCGAAAAACCGGGAATTGGAACCAAAAAGCGGTTTGGCGGGTTCAGTTAATTTTCGCAAAAGTGTGTAATCGAATTTTGGAATGCTTTTCACTTTACGTGGCTATTTGTTATTTTGCATTGAAATGCTTCCCAAGTGCTGAACAGAAGACTTTCATGTGTTTCAACCCACACATGGATGCAAGGCGATTATGGAAATATTATTAGAAGACAAACATCTAATGGTGGTAAACAAGCCTGCGGGCTTGAGTTCCGAAAGTGGATATGCAGCGCACCCGTCGATGGAAAAGGCTGTGCTTGCCTATCTTATGGAGCGTACGCGTCAGATACCGGGCGTAGACAAGTTTTACAAGGCGCCTTACTTGCGGGCAGTGCATCGGCTCGATCGGCCTGCTTCGGGGATTATGGTATTTGCCAAAAACAAATCAACCCTTACGGAGCTGATGCGGCAGTTTGAAGCGGGAACTGTTTTAAAGACCTATCTCGCCCAAACCGTGCATCCGCCTGCGGAGGAGACCGCCACCTTGCATCACTATATTCGGAAAGACGAAACTGGGAAATTGGCGATTGTAAGCGATAGACCGTCAATAGATGCCAAACCATGTAGTTTGACTTACCAAATTTTAGGGAGTTTTGGCGGGGAAACGCGTTTGCAGGTACAACCGCACACCGGGAAATTTCATCAGATCAGGGCGCAATTGGCTTTTATTGGTTGTCCAATTGTCGGAGACATTCAGTATGGTGCTGATCTTTGGCGCGATTTTGAAATAAAATTACACGCACATGCCCTGAATTTTATCCATCCATTCACAAGGAAAAATCTGCAATTTCTTTTAGATCCACCCAACCATTGGTAAGACTTAATAACTCGACCAAATATGCGTTATTTGCTTTTTTTATTCCTGTTTTTTAGGGAGATTCCCGTTTTTGCCCAAGAGGCTAATTTGGAAAACAACAATTATATTTACGATTCCGACATTCGTTCTGCACAATTGCTGCTGGAAGGCGGATCGCTATTGTTACCCATCGTTGACCTGAATGCCGCAAATTATGTATTGCGGCTTCAATTCGATCACCTGGGTGAGGATATCATGGATTATTCTTATGTTTTGATTCACTGTAACAGCGACTGGCAACCCTCCGAACTGGACGAATCTCAATACATAAGTGGATATGCCGAAAATCGGATTGACAGCATTCTGGTTTCGCAAGGTACCATCCTTGATTATACCCATTATTTTGTAAAATTACCCAATTCAAATGTTCACTGGACCAAATCTGGAAATTATCTCCTCAAAGTAATTGACAATGCAAATGACCGCCAGGTGGTGCTTATGCGGCGTTTTTTGGTGGTTGAGCCACAATGGTCTATTGAACCCAAATTTGTGCAAGCGGCTGATGTGGCAAAACTCCACACACACCAGGAAATTGATCTGAATGTCAACTTCAAATCGTCCATTGTCCGCGCACCAATGACAGATGTTAAAATATTTATTCTTCAAAATAGCCGATGGGATAACTCCATTGGTCCGGTTGCTCCACGCGGAACGAGTGGCAATTTGGCTCAATTCGACTATCAAGATAAATTGGTATTTCCCGCTGGTTTGGAATTCCGCGATTTCGACATCCGAACACTGGATTTTAAAGGAGATTTTATCAAACGTATTGATCGATTTCCCGATCGAATTGAGGTCACCTTAAAAACCGACCGTAGCCGATACGCAAGTCAATTGAATTCCCGACTCGATGTTAACGGTCGATATTTAATTGATAACACTACCGTCAACCGGAACCTGCTTCAATCGGAATATTGTAAAGTGCTTTTTTCTATCAGTCAAAACGCACCCCTGGAAGATGAAGATGTGTATATATTTGGAGAATTGACCGACTGGGATTTAAAACCTGAGTTTAAAATGGAATACAGTGAGGAAGCAAAAGCTTATTATTGCGAAACCTTGCTCAAACAAGGATACTATAATTATATGTATCAGGTTGTTGATCGCAATACTGGGCGCCCTTCCGATCATGGTTTTGAAGGAAACTGGTTTGAAACTGGAAATAAATACACTATATTGGCCTACTATCGACCATTTAATACGCGTTACGACCGCTTAATGGCGACTATTACCATTGATACAAAACCTTGAAGCTATGCGTGTTGTTATTCAAAGGGTAAGCAGTGCCTCTGTTGAAATAGAGGGGGAAATTGTTGGCCAAATTGGTACTGGTTTGCTCATTCTCCTCGGAATTGAAGCAGCAGACGGGCCCGAGGACATAGATTGGTTGTGCCGAAAAATTGCGGCCCAGCGCGTTTTCTCCGATGAGGCCGGGCTCATGAACCTGTCTATTCAGGATATTCAGGGTGGCTTGTTGGTCGTTAGTCAATTTACATTGTTTGCCAGCACCAAAAAAGGCAACCGACCATCTTTTATCCGGGCTGCTCGGCCCGAGCAAGCCATACCGCTTTATGAACAATTTGTGGCTACTTTGCGCAGCATATCGGGCCTGAAGGTGGCAACCGGCCAATTTGGCGCCGATATGAAAGTGGCCCTGCTTAACAACGGGCCGGTTACCATTCTGATGGATTCCAAGGAAAAAGAATAAGGATAAACTATTGAATATCAATTGGTTTTTTCCCAGCGCACACCTTCTTTGCCGTCTTTTACAGCAATCCCCACTGCTGAAAGGCCATCGCGGATTTTGTCGCTGGTATTAAAGTCTTTTTGCGCGCGCGCTTGTGCGCGTATTTCCAAAATCAAATTCATTAATCCCTCCACGGTGCCATCAGTGCCGGATTCGGCCTCTTCTTTCAAACCAAAAATATCGAAAATGAAATTTTGGAACACGGTTTTAATCCGTTCGAGTACCCAAGGCGCCAATTCCCGCGCATCGAGTTGCTGGTTGGCGATTTTATGAATGTAACTTCCGATTTCATTGAGCGCCGCCAAGGCTACTGCTGTGTTGAAATCATCGTCCATCCCATTGTAGGCTTGTTCTACCAAATCTAAAATAGCGCGGTCGGTGGCGCTTTCTGATCCGTCAAAATCTTCGGTATGTGGAGCAAGACCATCGAGAATTTTGTACGTTTCCATCAAACGGCGATATCCTTTTTGCGCCGATTCAAGCCCGTGGTCGGTAATATCGAGCGGGCTGCGGTAATGGGCTTGTAACATGAAAAAGCGGATTTCCATGGGTGAATACCCTTTTTCAATGTGTTCGCTGGTTCCGGTAAACAATTGCTCTGGCGTAATGGTATTGCCATCGGATTTGCTCATTTTTTTGCCATTCAGCAGCAACATATTGGTATGCAGCCAATAATTGGCAGGAGCATGGCCGCAAGATCCCAGGCTTTGCGCCACCTCATTTTCATGGTGCGGAAACTTGAGGTCGTTGCCGCCGCCGTGAATGTCGAAAGTTTGTCCGAGGTATTTGGTACTCATGGCCGAACATTCGAGGTGCCAGCCGGGAAACCCGACAGACCATGGACTTTTCCAAATCATTAAATCCTGTGGGCGGCCCTTCATCCAAATGGCAAAATCGGCCGGATGCTTTTTTTCTTCCTGGTTTTTCAACGCTCGGGTTTCTGTCAGGAGTTCTTCAATTACACGACCCGACAATTGACCATATTTTCCTGGGTTTTCTTCATTAAATTTTGAAACATCAAAATAAATGGAGCCATTACGCTCGTACCCGTAACCCCGGTCAATGATGGCTTGAACCAAATCAATTTGCTCGGGAATATGACCGGTTGCGCGCGGTTCGATGCTGGGCGGCAGGGTATTGAAAATGCGCATCATGTCGTGAAAACCCACCGTGTATTTCTGGGCGACCTCCATGGGTTCAAGTTGGGCCACTTTGGATCCTTTGGCCATACGGTCTTCACCATCGTCGGTGAGGTGGCCAACATCGGTGATGTTGCGTACATAGCGCACTTTGTAGTGCAAATTCAATAAATAGCGGTAAATGATGTCAAAACTCACAAATGTGCGGCAATTGCCGAGGTGCACATCGCTGTAAACGGTGGGCCCGCACACGTACATGCCCACGTATCCGGGCGTGAGGGGGGTAAAAATTTCCTTTTGGCCAGTCAGGCTGTTGTATAACTTGAGGGTACGTTCAGTGTTCATGCTGCAAAGGTAAGATTAGGGATTTGAATTAAAAATCCATGCGGATACGGAAATTGATGCGCCGTCCAGTAAGATAATTCGGGATGGCATACTGGGTATTGGTGATCGTTTTAATCCAAAGATTGGATGCTTCGTTGGCAACCTGCAAGAGATTAAAAACCTCAATGCTTGCCCAGGTATCACGTGTAAAGCGCAAAAAATGATGTGGATGACGGGTCAACCATGCCTGTTTCCACAATTGGAAGCCAAACCCGGTATCCACCCTGTGATAGGGTTTAAAACGATAGGTATTGCGGTACACGATGTTGTTATCAACCAATCCGAAGGGCAATCCGGTTCCAACGGTCAAATTTAAATGCATGCGCACGTTCTCATTTCGGCGCAAATGATCCTGAAAATATACCGACATATTCATAAGTCGATCAGTTGGGCGAGGCACATCCTTTACTTTTCGGCCTTCTTTGTCGCCTACCTTGCGTATCATGTGTTGCACGCCATAAAGTTGTTCGCGCGTGCGCAGGAAAGATAGATTGATCCAGCTTTCTGCGCCTTTCACAAACGCTCCATTCAAACGAAGGTCCAATCCGGTGGCGTAACCGCGAGAATCATTTTTCCCTGAATACCGGATGCGCACATTGTCGAGGTCAAACGAAACCAGATCCCACATTTTTTTGTAATACAATTCGGTGATGAGCCGCATTTTAACGGGCCTGTGTTTTCCCCATAGGAAGTCATAGGTAAAACCGCCTACCACATGCGCCGATTTTTGGGCTTGTACATTCGGATTGACTATTCCGTTGGGCGCTCTTAATTCGCGGTAAAAAGCAGGTTGATAGTACATGCCTGTTGCCAAACGCCAGGAAATATCTTTTTGGATGTTGAGGGGTTTGTACAGAATTTGCGCCCGCGGCGTTACAAAACCCTCGTTGTTGAGCGACCAGTATTGCCCGCGCAGCCCGGCAATTACCTGCAATTCGCGCACCCCATCTTTTCTCCAGGTCCAGGTATCCTGAAATGAACCACTAAATCGAGCGCTTTCCAGCGCATTGCGGGTTTTTAGGGTGCGCCGCACGAAGAGCGCATTGGTATCGTAAGGCAAAGAATACAAGGCCGAATCGAGCCGCTCCCACTCATTTATTTTGTCGGTAATTTGTTCAACCTGGGCCTTGGTCGACCATTGCAAAAAATGGCTTCGCACCAGCCCCTCCTCGGGTTTGTCGTGCTGAAATTCGATGCCGCCTTTATATTCCACATTGCGCACCGCAACCGTCAGGTAATCGCGTACCCAGGTTTGCTGGGTGCCTGTTCCGAGAATGTTAACGATTTCACCAAAATTGTCAGAACCCAAATTGGTATCAAGTTCTCCAAGGATATAGGAACCCAAAATATCAAAACGTTCATTCTCACGGCTTTGCCATACGGAGGCCAAAAATTTGTGATACAAAGGATTGTGCACTCTTTCAGGCAAATAAGTAAAGGAAACTCCAGCCATGGTTTGGGTAAAATCATCTACCTCCTGCCCTTCAAAGGCTGTGCGGATTTGCAAGGCGTAATCGATCAAACCAAAGGCGCGCGACAAACTTTCCGGTTGAAACCGATACACCGAGCGATTGAAATTTCCTATTAAACCAATTTGCCAACTTCGACTGAGGTCGTACGTCAAATAGGTTTGAATATCGGTAAAATCAGGCTGGTACTGGCCTTTTACGTCGAGGCTGCCCAGCAGCAGACGGGTGGTTTTGTATCGCGCACCTACCAGGTATCGGAAAGCACGGTAGCTGTCTTTTTTCGGCTTGATGCTGCCTTCAATATGGGCATTGGCCCCCAAAAGGCTCGCGCTCGCACTCGCGCGCAAGCTATCGGGGCGTTTGTATTTCACATCCAGCACCGAAGATAGTTTGTCGCCGTATTTGCTTTGAAAACCGCCCGAAGAAAAGGAAAGATCACGAATGAGGTCGATGTTGGGAAATGTAAGGCCCTCCTGTTGTCCGGCACGGATCAATTGCGGGCGATAGATCTCAAAATCGTTGACGTACACCAGATTTTCATCGTAATTGCCGCCGCGCACCTGGTATTGCGAACTCAATTCGCCCCCGGTTCCGGTATTGGTGCCCAATGCAAGGTGTGGAAGCACACTTTCCAGATTGCCCGTAGTACTGGGAAGGAGCCGCAAGTCTTTCAGGTTTCTTTCCTTGATCATGGAGGTTTCTTCCAAACGGCGCTCTTTGATGACCACTTCGAGGTTGGATTGTACAGGCGCCATGCTCACATCGAGCACAAAACGGGCGCCCGGGTTCAGGGGAATCAAATCGGCGCTGTGTTCTTTGTAGGCCACGCGGCGAAAACCCAGGGTAAGGCGTTGATTGGCAGGAACTTGTATGGCGAAGTAGCCTCTTTCGTCGGTGCTTACCGCCTGTTTGGTTCCTTTGATAAAAACGGTCACCAACTCAACCGCCTGCTGATTGGAGGCGTCGGAAATGGTGCCGGTTACCGTAGCCGTTTGTTGGGCGCTCACCACTCCAGTCCACAGGGCAGCCGTGAACAACAACACAAATTTTAAGCCTGACTTCATATGTTACATCAACATTTTCAACAGCGTTTGCGCTGCTTTAGCAATAACCGTACCCGGTCCGAATACGGCGGCCACACCCGCCTCCTGCAAAAAAGCATAATCTTGTTGCGGAATGACCCCGCCGACCACCACCAGAATATCGGGACGGCCGAGGGCTTTTAACGCTTCAATGGTTTGCGGGGCAAGTGTTTTGTGCCCAGCCGCCAGCGACGAAATGCCCAAAATATGTACATCGTTTTCGGCTGCCTGACGGGCCGCTTCTTCCGGCGTTTGGAACAAGGGGCCGATGTCAACGTCGAATCCGAGGTCGGCAAAGGCGGTTGCAATCACTTTGGCGCCGCGGTCGTGCCCATCCTGGCCCAATTTGGCTACCATGATGCGCGGGCGACGGCCTTCTGCTTCCGCAAATTCGTCGGCCAGGGCGCGGGCGGTATCAAAATCTTCATTGTGGCTCATGTTTCCTGCATAAACGCCTGATACTGTGCGGGTAGTAGCCGAAAAACGCCCAAAACTGCCTTCCATCGCGGCAGATATTTCACCCAGGGTCGCACGCACGCGTGCAGCCGCAACCGCCAATTCGAGCAGGTTGCCATCGCCAGTTTGCGCACAATCCGAAATGGCTTTCAAGGCCGCATCCACTTCAGATTGATTGCGCGCGGCTTTTACCTGGGCAAGCCGTTCAATTTGTTCGGCGCGAACGGCCGTATTGTCTACCTCTAATATGTCAAATGCAGCATCTTCATTTACCCGGAAAATGTTGACGCCTACTATTTTATCACTGCCATTGTCGATGCGGGCCTGCTTGCGCGCCGCCGCTTCTTCAATGCGCAATTTCGGCACACCCGCTTCTATGGCTTTGGCCATGCCGCCCAAGGCCTCCACTTCCTGAATCAGTTCCCAGGCTTTTTCTACCAGTTCGGCAGTGAGATTTTCTACCACATGAGCGCCCGCCCATGGATCCACGGCTTTGCACACGCCGCTTTCGGTTTGTATGTATTTTTGAGTATCACGGGCTATTTTGGCCGAAAAGTCGGTCGGAAGCGCGATGGCTTCGTCGAAGGAGTTGGTGTGCAAACTTTGTGTACCGCCCAAAACCGCGGCCATTGCCTCTATGCAGGTGCGGGCTACATTGTTGAACGGATCCTGTTCGGTGAGCGACCAGCCGGAAGTTTGGCAGTGGGTGCGCAAGGCCAGACTTTTGGGCGTTTTTGGGTTAAATTGTTGCACCAGTTTAGACCACAACAACCTGCCGGCGCGCATTTTGGCTATTTCCCGAAAATGCTGCATCCCAATGCCCCAAAAAAACGACAAACGCGGCGCAAAATCGTCGATGTTCAAACCGGCTTTCAAACCTGTACGGATGTACTCCAAACCGTCGGCCAGGGTGTAGGCCAATTCAATTTCCGCAGGCGCGCCCGCCTCGTGCATGTGATAGCCAGAAAT
>JAGWYI010000170.1 GCA_018969455.1 Bacteroidota bacterium
CATGCGCGCGATGCCGCACAGGAAGCCACCCGGGCCAAATCCGAATTCCTCTCCATCATGAGCCACGAAATCCGAACGCCGCTCAATGCGATTGTCGGCCTGGTGTATTTGATGAAACAGGAAGACAATACGCCGGTGATGATGGAAAACCTGGAAACCCTCCAGTTTGCTGCCGACAATTTGTATGTGTTGATCAATGACCTGCTCGATTTTAGCAAAATTGAAGCCGGAAAAGTGGAATTGGAAATGACCGATTTCAACTTTAAACAATTGGTGCTCAACATCCAAAAATCCTATTTGCCCAAAGCAGAAGAAAAGGGCAATAAAATATTCCTCGAGGCCGATGAACAGGTACCTGACCTCCTGGTGGGCGACCCCCTGCGCCTCAGCCAGGTTATCACCAACCTGGTCTCCAATGCCGTCAAGTTTACCGACAACGGAAACATTTACCTGCGCTACCATCTGCGGGAACGCAAAGACAATCAGGTGTTTATTGAACTTTCGGTTCAGGATACCGGCATTGGCATCGCTCCTGAACATCAGGAAAAAATATTCGAATTGTTCACCCAGGCAAGTTCTGTAACTACCCGAAAATTTGGCGGCACCGGACTCGGACTGGTCATCACCCGTCGCTTGCTGCAACTTTACCATTCCGATATTCAACTCGAAAGCCAACCCGGACTTGGCTCTCGGTTTTTCTTTACCATTGGTCTTGATGTTTCTCAAAATAGTGTACCAGCCAAAGAAGCGGCAGTCATCAACGCAGAAACAAGCCCGCTGGAAGGTGTACGCTTGCTGATGGTGGAAGATTTCATCATCAACATCAAGGTTGCTTCCAAGTTCTTTGCGCGTTGGAAAATTGCGTTCGACATCGCTGAAAACGGCCTTTTAGGTGTTGAACTTGCCCGTAATAATACCTATGATCTGATTTTGATGGACATTCAAATGCCGGAAATGGATGGGTATACCGCTACCCAAAAAATCCGGGAGTTCAACAAAGAAATTCCCATCATCGCCCTGACGGCCTCGGCAACCGTTAATGACAAAATGCGTTCAAATGAAGTGGGCATGAACGACTACATCCCCAAGCCGTTCAATCCCAATGAATTATACTCCAAAATTGCCCGTTATGCCGGGCGAAAATTATAAAAGCCTGCGCTTTAGGCTTTATATATCCCGATGCTTTTCCAATGTACCGGACCCAACTGCCGCTTTACTTTTACTCTTATTTTTCGGGCTGTTTGATCAGGAAATTGAAAAATACGCTTGTTTCCTACCGTAGTGCCCGATACAAGTGGCTTCCAAACGCCATTTTGTTGTATTTCTACCTCAAATTCGGCTACGGATTGCCCGTATTGCAGGTCTTCTCGCAACATCAAGGTGTTAAACCGGGTATTTTTACTTAAATCCACTTGTCCGGTAAACTTTTCCGGTTTTTTTACCAGATTGGTTTTGAAGGTATGATAAATGCGCTGGCCCAAACGCACCAGGGCAAGGGAATCCTTGGGATGAATGCGTCCCTGCCGGTCGGGCGGTACGTTGAGGATCAAATTGGCGCCTCGCCCCACCGATTTTAAGTAAATGTCCCACAATTGATCGGGTGTTTTCACCAGACTGTCTTCTTCCGGATGATAAAACCAACCCGGCCGGATGCTCACATCGCACTCTGCCGGAATCCACAAATGCCCGTTTTCCTGTCCGCTTTGTAACACCTCCGGCGTGGGTGCGCCAGCGCCGCGCGTGAAACCGGCCGTGTCTAGCATGCACCAATTGGTAATTCCGATGGTTCCGTTCTCATTGCCCGCCCAGCGGCATCCCGGGCCGATGTCGCTGAAAACAACCGCGTTGGGTTGCAGCGTTTTTGCAATTTTTTCGAATCGATGAAAATCATACACTTGCTTTTTCCCGTTAGGCCCCTCGCCATTGGCGCCATCGAACCAAATTTCAAACAAATTTCCATACCTGGTAAGCAATTCGGTAAGGGTTTCGGCATACACATCGTTGTAATGCGGGGTGCCGTAATCGGGGTGATTTCGGTCCCAGGGCGACAAATATACCCCTAATTTGAGGTAATAATTGGCGCAGGCAATGCGCAACATATCCAGGACATCGCCTTTCCCATCCATCCATTTGCTTTCGCGAACGGTGTGTTTGGAATGCCTGGAGGGCCAAAGGCAAAAACCATCGTGGTGTTTGGCGGTGATGACAACCCCCCGGGCGCCGCTCAACTTGGCCACCCGCGCCCATTGCTCGCAGTCGATAGCGCCTGGATTGAACAAATCTTCCGTTTCAGTGCCCTGCCCCCACTCCCGGTTGCTAAAAGTGTTGGGACCAAAGTGGAAAAACAAATAAAAATTGGTTTCATGCCAGTCTAACTGGGCTTTGCTGGGCCGCGGCCGTAAATCTTTTTCCTGAGCGTTTAGAAAAATGCAAAAATGGAGGCCGCATAAAATGCTAAAGATTCGTTTCATGTTAGATTTATTCTGTAAAAAATGCCAAAATCCGGGATTTTCCCAGCTATTTTTGCGCCATGAAGTACCCGGAACAAGTTGTAGAACAGTTTATCCTTCAGTTTGGAAGGGCGCCGGAAATGTTGTTGGTGGCGCCTGGCCGAATTAATTTGATCGGCGAACATACCGATTATACCGGAGGTTTTGTATTGCCTGCTGCCATAGACAAGGCAATTTATTTTGCTGCCGCCCGTGTTGAAACCCAAACCGTAGCTTGTTTGGCCGAAAACCTGCACGAATTTTTCCTGGCAGATTTGATTTCAATCCAGAAACACCCCTTGCCCTGGGCCAACTTTGTACTTGGGGTGTACGACCAACTATTCCAGGCAGGTCATGTAGTTGGAGGCATTCAGATGGTTATGGGGGGTGATATTCCGGTAGGTTCGGGCCTTTCCTCCTCTGCGGCCCTGGAAAGCGGGGTTTTGCATGTGCTCAATGCCTTGTACCAATTAAACATACCCACGCTGGAACTGGTAAAAATGGCCCAGCGCTGTGAAAATACGTTTATCGGGCTACAATGCGGCATTATGGACATGTTTGCCGCTCAAATGGGGCAAAAAAATTGCGCCATTCAACTCGATTGCCGCAGCCTGGCCTATGAATACATCCCATTTGAGTCGGAAAAATACACGCTTTTGTTGTGCGATTCCGGCGTTAAGCATGCCCTCGCCGACTCCGAGTACAATACCCGCCGGAATGAATGTGAGGAAAGCCTGGAAAAACTGCAAACCCGCTTTCCCCATTTGGGCAGTTTGCGCGACCTCGACGCCGAAACCCTGGCGCTGGCACAAGATTTGCTTGCCGAGCCCTTGAATCGGCGATGCAAACACGTGGTTTCCGAAAATCAGCGGGTGCTGGAGGCCAGCGCAGCCTTAAAATCGGGCGATTTTGTGCGTTTTGGGCAGCTTTTGTTCCAGTCGCATCACAGTTTGCAACACGATTATGCAGTGAGTTGCCCGGAGTTGGACCTGCTGGTGGCTACAGCCCAATCGTTACCAGGGGTACTGGGCGCGCGCATGATGGGCGGCGGCTTTGGCGGTTGCAGCATCAATTTGGTAGAAAAAACGGCATTTTCGACCGTAGAAGCAGATTTGCAAGCGGCATATCATGAAGTTTATGGCAAAATACCGCATTGCTTTGGCGTTTCCATTGAGTCTGGCGTGCATTCCATTCCCTTGAACGATACCCAAACAACATAAAACACGCAACACATGAATATCCTCGTTACCGGCGGCGCCGGATTTATTGGCTCGCACACCGCTGTTGCCTTGCATGAAGCGGGATTTACCCCTGTTATAATCGACAATTTTACCAACTCTGCACCAAGTGCACTGGATGGCCTCGAAAAAATTCTGGGCTTTCGACCCGCTTTTTACGAAAACAATTGTGACGACGCCGCCTTGCTGCGCCATATTTTTGAAAAAGAACAAATAGGCGGGGTTATTCACTTTGCAGCGTACAAGGCGGTGGGCGAAAGCATGGCTCATCCCCTCAAATATTACCGCAACAACCTGGGCTCGCTCCTTACCCTGCTCGAAGTGATGCTCGAAAAACAGGTTCCCAATCTCATTTTTTCTTCTTCCTGCACCGTGTATGGGCAGCCCGACCAATTGCCTGTCACGGAAGATTCGCCCGTGAAGCCCGCTGAATCGGTGTATGGCAACACCAAGCAAATTTGTGAAGAAATTTTGCGCGATACCATTGCGGCCAAAAATCCATTGAAAATTACCAGTTTGCGGTATTTTAACCCCATTGGCGCCCATCCATCTGCCCTCATCGGCGAATTACCCCTCGGCGTACCCAGTAACCTCGTGCCATTCGTTACCCAAACGGCTGCCGGGATACGAAACAGCCTCACCGTTTTCGGCGGCGATTATCCCACACCCGATGGCACCTGTATCCGCGATTACATCCATGTCATGGACCTTGCAGAAGCCCATGTGGCCGCTTTGCAGCAATTGGTTAAGACCAACGATTCCAGTTTCTATGAAGTGTACAATGTGGGCACAGGAAATGGAAACAGTGTTTTGGAGGTTATTCACGCCTTCGATGCCATTTCCGGGCAGGAAAAATTGCCTTTTGTCATTGGCGCCCGCCGCCCGGGGGACGTGGTGGCCGTGTATGCCGATGCTCAAAAAGTGACCGCAGGTCTGGGCTGGAACGCCAAACGCAGCCTCGAAGAAGCTTTGCGCGATGCCTGGAATTGGCAAAAAACGCTCCGGCAGGCTTAACAGCTATACTTTACAAGATTATTAAATGATTATCTTTTAACCCCAAAAAACTATTTTTACCCGCATGTGGGCAAAATATAGACCCTTATCAGCATGTTTATGCAGCTAAGGGCTTGGGACTTTTAAAAGTAAATTTTGGTTTTTCAGGCTTAATTGTATCTTTGGCCAGTCCTGTCAAAAAAATTAGCCCTAATGAAACGCACCTGTCCACTTGTCCTCCTTTCCTTATTTTGTTTTTGCCAGTATAGCTTTAGCCAAACCCAGGTGAAAGGCCAAATTCTGGACAACCAAAAACAAGCCTTTCCCAAAGCGACCGTACTGCTCGTGCAAGCAAGCGACAGCAGCCTCGTAAAAGGCGCTATTGCAGACCTGGAAGGTCGCTTTAACTTTGAAGCCATTGCTCCCGGCGCTTACCGAATTCAATGCCAAATGTACGGTTATGCTCCCTTGAACAGTGCCGTCTTTCGCCTGGAAGCCGGAACTGCCCTGCAAGAATTGGGCGCATTCACGCTGGAACAAGGTTCCATTCAATTGAAAGAAGGTGTAATTGTTGCCAAACGCCCGCCTTTTGAAGTGAAAATTGACCGCAATACCGTCAATGTAGCCAACAGCATCAACGACGCTGGCGGCACCGCGCTGGATATCCTGCAGCGTTCACCCGGCGTACAGGTCAACCGACTTTCCAAAACGATTTCCCTGGTCGGAAAAGAAGGGGTGGTGGTTATGATCAACGGCAAAATTTCCCGACTGCCAACCGATGCGGTTGTGCAAATGCTGCAAGGCATGAATGCCAACAACATTGATCATATCGATCTGATTCACACCCCGCCTGCCAATTTTGAAGCGGAAGGAAATGCCGGCATCATTAATATCGTACTTAAAACCACCGGCGATGAAGGATTTAATGGCGGTTATTCCGCCAATATCGGATACGGATTTGCCGAAAAATACGGTGCCGGTACGTATTTCAATTATCGGAAAAAGAAAATCAACCTTTTCGGAAACTACGATTACAACTACAACATCAATCCGCAACGATTTACCAATTACCGGGGTGTACAGCTTGGAAACGATTTTCTGGAAACAGCAACCAACAGCCGACGCCCTTTTACGCCCACAGGTATGCACAATGCAAGCCTCGGCCTTGATTATCAAATTTCCAAAAAAACCATAATTGGCGTTTTGGGCACTTTTTTCGACAGCCATTGGTACATGCGCGCTTCCAACGACATTGTATACAAGAAAAATGGCCTCGAACAGGCGCACTTGCTGATGCCCAACACGGAAACCAACCACAACCGCTCTTTTACGGGTAATGTAAATTTTACCCACCATTTTACCGAGCGCGCATCCCTGAACGTGGATGTAGACCTGATTTCGTATAAAATCAACAATCCGAGCCAGTATTTTGTCCATAAAATAGATACCGCAGGCTACGCTGTGCCGCAATACCAATTGCGCATCGGCAAACAAACCCCGATTCGGGTTGCTGTGGCAAAAGCCGATTATACTTACCGGTTTAACGAAAAATTGAATGTAGAAGCTGGCGCCAAACTGACCGTTTTGCATTTCGAAAACGATGTGAAGGTAGACAGTTTGCCGTCAGGGGGCGAATGGGTGCTGATGCCCGAATACACTTCCCTGTTTGTGCTAAATGAAAACGTTTCAGGCGCTTACACCTCGTTTACCGCCAAATTGAGCAGCAAGACCGATCTCAAAGGGGGGCTTCGCTACGAATACACCAACACCAACCTGGGCTCGAAGGAAATGCCCAATGTGGTCGACCGGCACTATGGCTCCTGGTTTCCCAGCCTGTTTATTGGCCACAAATTGAGTGAAATTCAAAACCTGCATTTCTCCTATAGCCGCCGGATCACGCGTCCTCAAATCAGATGGCTTGCACCCTGGCTCATTTTCTCGGATCCTACTACCCTGCAAGGCGGAAACCCTGCCGTGCAACCCTCCTTTACCAATACCATCGCCTTCGATTATGGTTACAAGTCGATCCATTTCTCGGTGGATTACAGTTTACAGGATGCTCCGGTTGCATTTGTTCCGGTGGTAGACGCCAAAACCAACCGGCAAATCAGTCGGCCGCAAAACCTCCGAAATACCAAAGTATGGAGCGCCAACTTTTCCTTTCCCGCACACCCCGGCAAATGGTGGGACCTGCAGTGCAATTTGTACCTCAACCACACCGAATCCAATCTGACAATAGATGGACGTAACATTCAGTTAGCCAATGTGAATTACGGCTATAATGTGGTAAATACGATCAAACTCCCGCACCATTTCACCCTGGAAATATCAGGCAACTACAATTCTCCGGGCTATTGGGGCGTTGCCAAATGGCGGGCAACTGGCGCTGCCAACATTGGAATCCAGAAAGATTTTGGGGAAAAATGGGGCAAATTGCGCCTCAATGCCAGCGATTTGTTTTTGTCTACCAACTGGTTTGGCACTACCAACCAGCCCGAAATCAACCTGCGGGTAAATCAATCGTTCCAGTTCGCCGAGCGGGTGGTCATGCTGAGTTGGACGAACTCCTTCGGCAACCGAAAGTTGAAATCATCGCGCGAACGGCAAACAGGCGCTACCGAAGAAGCACAGCGGATAAAGGGATAGATTTGCTGCATTTGCTACCAGCGATACCCAACTCCCACCCTGAGCCCCAACGCATAATTAAAAGTGCTATCGTTGCGCCGGGTATTCGCGGGTACCTGGTTTCCAATCAAGGCATATTCATACGCCAGTCTGATTCCTTGAATAGACAGTTGGGATTGGAAATCAAAAAACAAGTGTTTGTATGTTTTGATCAACTTGACGGATACATATGGCCGAAAACCGAGCGTGCGGCATTTAAAATCCAGTACGCCGGGTACATTCGAATTAAACGTATAGCGACCGTTCATGAAAAATGCACCCACGCCATAAGCAAGCGGGATGTTAAGAAACTTACGGCCCGTAAGCCAGCTGCGCTCGATGCCAATGCCCGTTTCATAGTGCGCTTTCAAGTTGCCTTTGACAGCAGCCTCTAACCCCGGGTGTTGAAATGATTCGTACGTAACTTGCTGGTTATGATTTAGTACCAAAAATGGAATGGATACTTCATTCCACCGCCGATTGGTTTTGCCCCATTGAAAAACAGGGTTGAAAATACCAAAAGGTTGTTGGTGGTTGAGCAACATTTTTGGAAGATCGGAATTCAGGGTTGCTACATAATTTACCCCGATTTTGACAGCACGCCAGGGCTTTTCGGTGGTTTGGGCTTGTAGCAGGCTGGATGTTGCCAAAAAGAGAGATAAGGCCAGATGGATGGTTTGCTTTTTCATGGGTTTTAAAGCTTTTGAAATTTGGAGGAATGTACTGGCTGCCCAAGGGCATTAAACACGGCAAATATATAACAACCCGGAGGGAATTTGGACAGGTT